>DASZCV010000168.1:0-6888 GCA_035942755.1 Thermoleophilaceae bacterium | reverse complement strand
CCCGCCTCGCGGTCCTCGTTGCCCTGGAGGTACCCCTTCGAGAGAGCGGGCCGGTGGTAGGGGGGATCGAGCTCACGACCCACGACCAGGATCGAGCCCTCCGCTCCCTCCTCGCGCAGCGTCTGGGCGCAGGCCGCGGTGGCCAGGCCGCCTCCGATCAGCAGGTAGTCGACCTCGCGCGGCGCCACGTCAGGCGCCATCGGGTGGGATGAAGCTCCGGGTCACGGTCTCCTCGAGACCGATGTCCAGCACCAGCAGCACCTCGTCGCCGGCGTGCATGACCGACTCTCCGGTGGGCACGAAGCCACCGCGGTCCCTGAGGATCGAGATCACGAGCGATCCGTTGGGTAGACCGAGGTCCTTTACCTTCGCGCCGTCGGCCGCGGCGCCCTCACCGACGTCCATCTCGATGATCTCGAGCCGCTCCTCCTTCAGGTCGAGCAGATGGACTAGGCCGTACTTGGGCACCTCGTGCTCGATCAGCCGCAGGATGAGGTCCGTGGCCGACACCGCCGGCTTGACGCCCAGCAGCTCGAAGTGCTGCAGGTTGCGCGGATTGTTGCAGCGGGCGACCACGCGTTCGACGCCGTACTTCTCCGTGGCCATCTGGCAGATGAGGATGTTGTCCTCGTCGTCCCCTGTCACGGCGATCACGAGGTCGGCGCGCTCGATGCCGGCGCGCTCCAGCACCCACAGCTCCGTGCCGTCGCCGTACTGGATCGAGTGCTCCAGCTCCTCCTCCACCACCTCGTAGCGGAGGCGATTGCTCTCGATCACCGTGACCTCGTTGCCCTTCTCAACGAGCTCGCGCGCGAGGTTCCATCCCACCTTCCCGGCTCCGACGATCAGCATGTACACCTAGCTCACCATCCCCTCGCCGTCGAGGTGCCCCCGCACGGCCGCCTCGAGCAATTCGATGGCCGTCTGGGTGGGGCAGACCGTCTGCAGGCCCTGCTCGGCGTACCACCGCGCGCGCCCGGGGTCCAGCACACGCACCACGACGCAGTTGATGTCGAACCGCCGCTTGGCGATCTGGGCTATCACGAGGTTGGTGTTGTCCCCGTCCGTGGACGCCACGAAGGCGTCGGCGCCGTCGATGCCCGCCTCCATCAGGGCGTCGATCTCCAGCGCGGTTCCGACGGTGAACGAGCCGCCCAGGTCCTCCCAGCTCTGATCCTGGCCGCGGTTGAGTAGCGCGATGGCCTCTGGATTCTCGTCGAGCACCGATACCTCGTGCCCGTCGGCGAGCATCGACTTGGCGACCGCCGAGCCCACTCTGCCGCTACCGACGATCAGGACGAACATGAGGAGCGCACAATAGCGGCGGGGCCGCGCGTGGCGGGGTGCTCAGCCCACCCGGGCCGGCAAGTCCCTGGGGCCCTCGCGCGCGGTCTGCTTTGCAGGAGGCGCCGTGAGGATGACCTTGCAAGGGGCCTTCTCGATCACATAGCGGGTGGTATCGCCCGCGAACCGGTCGCGCCCTCTCGTCAAGCCACCGAGAATGGCTCCGCCCCGGACGCGGCTCGGCTCCTCGGCGGCGAGCACGATTGCCTCGACTCCCCGCCTGCGCGCCTCCGACACGATCGCGGCGCCGGCCGTGCGCCCGCGGACCATCGCCGTGGCCACTTCCACCCCCTCGTACTCCTCCCCGACCTCCTTTGCGCGCGCCAGCACCCGCCTGGCCTCGGCCACACGCTCGGGCTGCACGCGCGCGTCCAGGGGCAGCGACAGCGGCACCTCGAACACATAGAGCACCTCGAGCACCGTGCCACCCTCGCCTTCCTTCGCCTCCTCAGCCGCCAGCCGGCCTGCCGTGCCCACGATGTCGTCATCGAGCACGTCCCCCGAGACGGGCACGAGGATGCTGCCGTACTCGGTTTCCTTGGGCTCCTTCAGCGCCTCCGCCGGGATCGTAAAACGCTTGGTGAGCGATCTGCCGTGTCCGGCGCGGTACCTCACGTAGAGAGCGATCCCCAGCAGCATCCACGCGCTTCCGGCCAGGCGGGCGCCCTCGTGCAGGATCACGACACTGATCCAAGCGGTGGCGCCGAGGGTCGCGCCCAGCGCCGCGGGGAGGGGCACCGAGCCTCTTCCGACGGGCACGCTGAGCGGGATCGTGAAGGTACGTGACCGCTCCGGCTCGCGAAAGCGCAGGACGATCACCGCCACGTGCGCGAGCGTGAACGCCAGCATCGCCCCGAAGGCGAACAGGCCCGTCAGGAACTTTACGTCGCCGGCCCAGGCGAGGGCGAAGGCGAGCACGGCGGCGATCGTGATCGTCACGTACGGCGTCGAGCGCTCCTCGTGCAGGCGAGACAGGGCACTGGGAATCTGGCGGTTGACCCCGAGGGAGTACGTGAGCCGGCCCAAGCCGAGCATCTGCCCGCTGACGGCCTGAACGAGGACCAGCGCGCCGACGGCCCCGACGACGTAGCGGAAGGACTCCGCCAGCCACCCCGGCTCGAATGCCGAGACCACGCCGAGCACCGGTGCCTCGATCAGGCTGCCGCCCAGCTCAGTCGAGCCGTTCTGGACGGGCACCGCCATCAGGGCGACCGCCGACAATCCGACGAAGAGGACGAGCACCCCCGCGCCCGAGAGCCTGACCACCCGGCGCAGCCCCCGGCGCCCAACGCGCAGGTCGCCCGCGAGCCCCGACGCGGCCTCGATGCCGGTGAGCGCGACGCCGGCGATCACCGTGGCGAAGATCATGTCGTCCCACCGCGGCGCCTGGCCGAGCTCGATGGAATCGGTCAGGAGCGAGACGTCGAACAGCTGCACGATCCCCACCGCGAGGATGGCCGCGAACAACGCGACGCTGACGACCGACAGGCGCAGGAGGAACGGATAGCGCTCCGCCGTGATCCCGCGGATGTTGACCCAGGCGACGTATGCGATCGTGAGACCCGCGATCGCTACCTCCATCCCCGGCTCGCCGGCCTGTCCCCAGAACGCCGCCAGGTAGTGCGAGACGGCGAAGGCCCCTACCGCCATCACGATCAGGTAGTCGAGCAGGATCGCCCAGCCGGCGATGAAGCTCCACAGCTCGTTGAAGGCGTAGCGGGCGAACACCGAGGCGCCGCCGCGCTCTGGGTGCAGCGAGTTCCCCTCGACGTAGGTGAGCATCGTGACCACGAAGAAGACCGCGGCGATGAGGAACACCAGTGGCGTGAGCCCGAGCGCCCGATCGGCCACCACGCCCAGGGCGAAGTAGATGGAGGCGCCCGCAGCGCTGAGACCCACGGCGAACAGGGCCGGTTCACCGAGAGAGCGCGCGATGCGCGCCTCGGCCTCGACACCACCGCGTCGCAGCGTGCCGCGCACCCTCCCTTCCCCGGGGTCCTCGCGCCGGCTCACGCGCGCCGATCCGGGGACAGCTGGCGCGCCAGGCGCAGGCGCGCCAACCCGAGCGCGCCGAAGAGGACGCCTACCACGACGCCGAGAGCCAGCGGACCCCCGCCGCGCAGAAGCGTCACCACCACTAGCAACGCTCCGACGACGCACAGGATCATGCTGAGCGCTCGCGAGCCGGCGAGGTAGGCACGTTCCACGACGACGATCCTAGTCCGGCGCCGCGACCGCTCCCCTTGCCGCTCAAGCCTCCTGCAGGTCCCCGGACGAGTCGATTATCACTCTGCAGGGACGCTCGGAGAGCACCGTCTCCAGCGTCCTGCCGAAAACCGAGGACCCGGTACGGCGCGGAGGCAGTGCCATCACCACGGCTGCGGCCTGGATCTCCTGCGCCTCGAGCACGATTCGACGACCGGCCTCGCCTGCGCGCACCTTCTCGAAGTGGCCGCTCACGCTCCGCCTGCCCCTCAACCGTGCCAAGTCGATCGCCGCCTGTGCCTTGGCCTCCGCCCCCGGCATGACCGCATCGATGGGCGCGTTTGCCGGCACCGTGATCGTGACGAGCACGTGGATGCCACGCCGCCTGCGAGCGGCGAGCTTGACAGCGGTGTTCACCACCTCTGCGGAGTAGCGCCCGTCCTCGAACGCCACCAGCACGGACTCGTACTCAACCTCGTGCTCGACGATCGGAGCGGGCGCGACGATCTTGCGGGTCTCGGTGAGGCTCAGGCCCTGGCGCCGCCTGTAGACGACATACGTCCCCATCCCCATCAGCAGCCACACCGAGCCGGCGATCAGCGTCTCGAGGTTGAGCACCGTCACCGCAATGAAGGCGGAGCCGGTACCGAGGCCACCCACCACCGCTGTCAACGGAAGCACGACTCCTCGTACGGTCACGTTGCCCGGACCGCGGTACGGGCGCTCGCGGTCGGGCTCCTTGATCCGCAGGGCGATCACGGAGGCATGCGCGACGGTGAACGCGAGCATCGCGCCGAACGCGTAAATGGTGCCGAGGAACTGTGCCTGGCCGGGGAGCATCGTCAGGCAAGCGATGAACCCGAACACGATGATCGCCACATACGGGGTGCGGTAGCGGGGGTGCAGCTGGCGCAGACGCGTGGGAAGCTGGCGGTACTGACCCATCGAATAGCTCAGCCGTGAGAGTCCGATCAGGCCCGCGTTCGTGGCCACCAGCAGGATCGTGGCCGCCAGTAGCCCGACGTAGATCTCGAACACCGGCTGGAAGCCGCCGAGACCCAGATTCTTCACGACCCCGAGGATCGGGTTGTCCGCGAAGCCACCCTCCTCCGGCCCCAGCGCCAGCAATGTCTTTCCGTCCTCGACGGGCATGGCCGACAGGGCAACCGCCGGCAGGGTGAGCGAGATCGTCATGACCGCCACGACGACCCCGTTCATGGCGCGCGGGATCGTCTCGCCGTAGTCGCGCGCCTCCTCGGCCATGTTCGAGATCGTGTCGATGCCCGTGAACGCCACCATCCCGACGGGGATGGCGATGAGGAAATCGGTGACTCTCGGGGCCACCCCGAAGTCCACGTTCTGCACGAGGGTCTCCGGTGAGAGCACGAGTAGGAAGCCGAGCAGCACGAGCAGCACCTGCGTGACGAAGTCGGCAACAGCCAGGAACACGTTCAGCCCGGCCGCCTCCTTGGCTCCGAACACGTTGATCGCGCCGAGGAAGACCACCACGCCGATTCCCACCAGGATGTCTCCCGGCGCGTGCAGCAGCGGCTCCCAGATAATCCCGAGGTAGTGGGGCAGGAAGAACGCCGATATCGCGACGGTGATGATGTAGTTGAGCATCTGCCCCCACGCGGTCAACGCCGACCACAGCTCGTTGAAGCCACGGCGGGCAAACGAGGAAGACCCGCCGGCCTCCGGGAACATCGTGGTCGCCTCCGTGTACGTGGCGGCGGTGCACATGAAGATGACGCCCGCGATGAGGAACACCACGGGCGTCATGCCGAGCGCGAACACCGCCACCAGGCCGAGCGCGTAGTAGATCGAGCTCCCCACGTTGCCGTAGGCCGTGGCAAACAGGGCGCCGGTGCCGAGCACCCGCTCCAGCCCGGCGTCCTTGGGACGGCGTTCGGCCATGGGGCCGCAAAGCTACAGAGGGCCGCGGGCGGGCAGCGCGACCCGGCCGGGCTCATCTCGGGGGCCGGCGGCGGGTCCCGCGACAGGCCGTCCGACCCTCGACGGATAGCGTGCGGGCCATCGCTAGAGCCACCCCCGACATCCGCGGCGCCTGATGGCCCTCGCAGTCGCGATCTTCGCCGTGGCGCTGGTGCTGATTGCCACGGAATGGGTGCACCGCACCAAGATCGCGCTGCTTGGCGCCGGTCTGGTGGTGGTAAGCCAGACGATCGAGCAGGAGCAGGCGATCGAGGCGATCGACTTCAACACCATCGGCCTGCTCGCCGGGATGATGCTGATGGTCAAGCTGACCGAGACGACCGGTGTCTACACCTACCTGGCGATCCGCGCCGGCCAGCTCTCGCGCGGCCGGCCCCTGGCGGTGGTGCTCTCCCTGGCGGGCACCACCGCCCTGCTGTCGGCGTTCCTCGACAACCTCAACACCGTGCTGCTGGTGGTGCCGATCACGTTCCTGCTCGCCGACGCCCTCGACATCGACCCGATCCCCCTGGTGATCATCGAGATCATCGTCTCCAACATCGGCGGCACGGCCACGCTCATCGGTGACCCGCCCAACATCATCATCGCGGGCGCCACCGACCTCTCCTTCTTGGCGTTCATCACCAACCTTGCCCCCATTGCGGCCGTGGCGTTCGCCGTCGTGACCGCGATGCTCTACCTGGCCTACCGGTCCAGGTTGCAGGTGGCGCCGGAGGCGAGGCAGCGCGTGATGGAGCTCGACGCCGCCGGCGCGATCGAGGACCACGACGAGCTGCGCCGCACCGTGCCGATCCTCGTGGGCACGATCCTGCTCTTCTTCGTGCACAAGGCCGTGGGGCTCGAGCCCGCCACGGTGGCGCTCTCCGGCGCCACCGTGATGCTCCTGGTCAGCCGCCAGCAGCTCGATGAGACGCTGTCTGGCATCGAGTGGCCGACGCTCTTCTTCTTCCTCGGCCTGTTCGTGATGGTGGGTGCACTCGAGGAGACGGGCGCCATCGAGGAGGTGGCCCACGGCATCGGCAACCTCACCAACGGCGACCGCACCGCCGAGCTGCTCGGCATCACCTGGATCTCGGCGATCGGCTCAGGGGTGGTGGACAACATCCCGTTCACCGCCACGATGGTGCCGGTGGTCCAGGAGTTGCAGGGCGGCAATGCGGGCGACGACGCCTACTGGTGGGCGCTGGCGCTCGGAGCGTGCTTCGGCGGCAACTTCACGCTGATCGCCGCCGCCGCGAACGTCGCCGCCGCCGGCATGGCCAGCAAGGCCGGCACCCCGGTCACGTTCATGGCCTTCCTGCGGGCGGGCGGGCCGGTCACCCTGGTCTCGATGACCCTCGCCACCGCCTACATTGCCCTGCTCTACCTGGGAGATCCAGGCTG
>DASZCV010000167.1:0-5934 GCA_035942755.1 Thermoleophilaceae bacterium | reverse complement strand
GTGACGCGCCCGGCTGGGCTCTTGCGTCGAGGCCAACCAACCCCGACCGGGCGCCCGGCCACCTACACCACAGACGCCGCCTGTCGGGGCACGCTCTGAGAGCGCCGAGAGGCAAGCCTGCCTACGACGCAGTGAGCGAAGCGTGCTACGCACGCGAGCGAGCGAGGACACCGGCAGGCGCCGTCTATCGGGGCTCTCAGGAGACTTCGGCTTCTTCGCGGCCCTGGAGGCGGTCGCGCCCCCGCTGCACGGCGGCGGTGAACTTCTCGAGGTTGACCTCGAGGGTGTTGAGGATGTCGTCGGCGTAGTCCTCGGCGCCCAGCCTGATCTCGCGCTCGCGGGCGCGCGCGTCCTCCACGATCTCGTCGGCCTGGCGCTCGGCCTGCTTGACGATCTCCTCCTCCGAGATGAGCTGGATCTGCTCCTCGCGCGCCTCCTTCACGATCCGCTCGGCCTCGCGCTTTGCCTCGGCGAGCATCTCCTGGCGCTCCTTGACGATCCAGCGCGCCTGCTTGATCTCCTCGGGGATCGTGGCGCGCATCTGATCGAGGATGTCGTAGATCTCCTCCTTGTCGACGCGCACCTGGTCGGTGAGCGGCACGGGCTTGGCGTTGTGCACCGTGTCGTCTAGCTTGTCGATGAGAACGAGGACGTCCATCAGCAGTTACCTCCGCGGGGCGTCCCGCTCCGCGTCTCGATTGTGACCCTCGACATCAGGGCGTCAGATCTTTCGGGGGGCGTCGGTCCCCCGTGTGGGATGTCAGCAGCTTCGCGCTCACGTGCTCGGATTGTCTCAGCTTCGCGGTCGCTTGAGCGCTTCCTGCAAACGGGCGGCCACTCGAGGCGGCACGAGGCCGTCGAGGTCGCCGCCGAAGGTAGCCAGCTCCTTGACCCCGCTCGAGCTGAGAAAGGTGAACTGCGGCGCGGAGAACAGGTACATGCTCTCGATGTCTGGCGCCAACTTTCGATTGAGCTGGTTCATCTCGAACTCGAACTCGAAGTCCGATATCGCACGAAGACCCTTGACGATGGCCTTGGCCGAGTGCTCCCGGGCGAAGTCGACAAGTAGCGTATCAAAGGCTTTTACCTGCACATTGGGCAGTTTCTCGAGCTCGGCCTCGAGAAACGTCACGCGCTCCTCGACGGTGAAGACGGTCCTCTTCTTGCGCACGGGGTGGTTCACCACACCCACGACCACGCGGTCGAAGACGTGTGCGGCACGCGAGATGATGTCGACGTGCCCGAGCGTCACGGGGTCGTATGACCCGGGGCAGATCGCCGTGCCGCCGATGCTCGGCTGCTCGGTCATCCGCTGCCCGGGCGGTGCACGGCGATCCTCGTGTCGCCGTAGATGCGCTCCCGCACGAGCGGGAACGGGATCAGCAGCGGCCTGCGTTTGTCGGATTCGGTCACGATGCGGGCGTCGTCTGTGAGGATCGCGGGGAGGCGCTCGGCGAGTGGGTCGGCCAGACGGCCCGCCCAATCATAGGGCGGGTCGAGGAACACGAGGTGGAAGCGAGGGCCTTCGCCGGGCCGGCGCAGGAAGGCGAGGGCGTCGCGCTGGTGCACCGCTGCCTCGAGCGCCAGATCCCGGAGGTTTGCCCTGACCGTTGCCACCGCGCGGTGTGAGCTGTCCACGAAGACGGCCTCGGAGGCGCCGCGGGACAGCGCCTCGATGCCGAGGGCCCCCGAGCCGGCGAAGAGATCGAGCACACGCAGGCCGGTGATATCGCCGAGGATCGAGAACAGCGCCTCGCGTACGCGGTCGGCTGTCGGACGCGTCGTGCGCCCCGGCGGGGCGGAGAGGCGGCGCCCCCCCAGCCTGCCCGCCACGACCCTCATGAGCCAATCGGCCGGAGGGCGAGCAGCAATTGACCGTCCGGCTCCATCTACGCGGGAATCGGATCCAGCTCCGAGCCGAAGCGCGTGACCACGGCCTCCCTCAGCAGCGCGTGCTCCGGCCGGCCGAGCCGCGGGTCGCGGTCCAGCACCTCGTCCGCTCTGGCCCGGGCGGTCTCGAGCAAGCGGGCATCCTCGGGAAGGCGCGCAGCCCGGAACTCGGGGAGCCCGCTCTGGCGAGTGCCGAGCACCTCTCCGGCGCCGCGCAGCTGCAGGTCGATCTCCGCCAGGCGAAATCCGTCGCGCTCGGCGGCGATCGCCTTCAGGCGGGGCAGCTTGGGGTCGCCAAAGAGGATGCAGAGCGACTCGTGGTCCCCGCGTCCAACCCGGCCGCGAAGCTGGTGCAGCTGCGAGAGGCCGTAGCGCTCGGCCGCCTCGATCAGCATCACGGTGGCGTTCGGCACGTCGATGCCCACCTCCACCACGCTCGTTGCCACGAGCACGTCGGCCTCTCCGGCGGCGAAGTCCCGCATGGCCTCCTGCTTGACGGCCGGTGGCATCTGGCCGTGGATGAGCGCCACCCGGTGCTCGCGCAGCTCGGTCGAGGCCAGGCGCTCCGCTTCGGCGGTGGCGGCCTTGGCCTGGAGAGCCTCCGACTCCTCGACGAGGGGGCAGACCACGAAGCACTGGCGGCCCTTGCGGATCTCCTCCCGAATGCGCTCATAGGCGCGCGCCCGGGCCCGGACGCCGTCGACCACGTGGGTCTCGACCGGCATGCGCCCCGCGGGCAGCTCGCGGAGCACGGTGGCATCGAGGTCCCCATAGGCGGTCAGCGCCAGCGTGCGGGGAATCGGCGTGGCGGTCATGTGGAGCGCGTGGGGCACGAGCCCGTCCGGCGCCTTTGAGTCGAGTGCGGCGCGCTGGCGCACTCCGAAGCGGTGCTGCTCGTCCACGACGCACAACGCGAGATCCCGGAACCGCACAGCCTCCTCGATCAGTGCGTGGGTGCCCACGACCAGGCCGAGCTCTCCAGATGACAACCGACCCAGCAGATCGCGCCGGCGGGCGGCGCCGGTGGACCCGGTCAGGAGCTCGACCGGTGCCGCCCCGCCGAGCAGGCGGTCGACGGTCAGCAGGTGCTGTTCGGCGAGGGTCTCCGTGGGCGCCATCAGGGCCGCCTGGCGACCGTTCTCGACCGCGCGCAGCATCGCAGCCAGGGCCACCACGGTCTTTCCGCTTCCGACCTCGCCCATCAGGAGCCGCTGCATGGGGCGCTCGGTGGCGAGGTCGAGCTCGATGCGCCCCCCGGCGGCGCGCTGGTCGTGGGTCAGGTCGAAGGGGAGGCCCGAGCGCCACCTCTCGAGCAGCGAGCCGCGGGGCGCCAGTGCCACGGCGCGGCGTCCCTCGCGCCGCGCACGGCGCCGGCCCGCGACGGCCAGCTGGAGCAGGAAGAGCTCCTCGAAGGCCAGCCGGCGCCGGGCGCCGGCCTCCTCCTGCTCGGTGTCCGGGAAGTGGGTGGCGGCGAGCGCTGCGGAGCGGTCGGGCAGGCGCTCGGCCACCCGTAGACCCGCGGGCAGCGGCTCGATGACGTGACGGATGAGTCCGTAGTCCTCCCACAGGAGGCTTCGCAGAGCGGCCGCCGAGATCCCGGCCGTGACCGGATGCACCGGCACGAGCCCGACCGTGTGCACGGGAGCATCGCCGTGCGCGACCAACTCGTGCTCGGTCACCCAGAACTCGCTGCGGCGCCGGAGCTTGCCGTGCAAGAGCACCTGGGTGCCTTCGCGGAGCTGGCGGGCTAGCCAGGGCTGGTTGAACCAGACCGCCAGCATCGGGCCCGTCTCGTCGTACACCCGGGCCTCCACCCGCTTGCGGCGGCGATCGCGCATGGGCTTCACGGTGACCCCCTTGACGGTGACACCCACGGTGGCCTCCTCTCCCACCCCGAGCGTGGCCACCCGGCGGGCCTCGCGACGGTCCCGGTGGGTGTGCGGAAGGTGCTCGATCAGGTCGCCGTGGTTCACGATCCCCAGCGTGGCGAGACCCTTGGCGATCTCCGCCTTGGCCTCGACCGGCTGGGCGAGCAGGCCCGGACGGGGGATCGAGCGCACCGCCGCGGCAAGCGCCGCGTGGCGGGTCAGCTCATCCGTGCTTGCGAAACGCGTGGGAATAGGGCGGTGATAGAGGGAGCGGCGGACGTTCGAGCTCTCACTCGGCGCACAGGAGCCACCACCAGGCGGGCTGTCCGCCCTCGTGAAGCTCGAGCTCGACACCATCCGGGACGGCGGCCTCGACGCTCTCTGGCGGCAGTGGAGCGCCCCGCCCGGCGATGCAGGTCACGAGCTCGGCCCCCGCGGCCACGTGCTCGAGGGTGGTCCTGAGCGTCTCGGCCGGCTCGCCCCAGGCCACGAGCTCGGTGGCTGAGTACCCGACGGCATCGCCGCGCGAGAAGCGCCCCTGGGGGTCCTCGCGAGCGGACTCGGCCACCCCACCACAACGGACAGCCGCTGCGGCATTGGAGACGGCGGTGGCGTTTTCCTCACAGGAACGGGCGGGGTCGAAGGCGAGCAGCGCCGCCAGGCCCTCCTGGGGGGCGGTGGTGGGCACGAGAGCGACCGGCTTGTCCGAGAGCTCCGCAGCCCGCTGGGCTGCCATCGTCACGTTGTTGCTGTTCGGAAGCAACAGGACGTCGTCGGAGGCGGCGGAGTGGACGGCGGCCAGCAGTTCATGAGTGGAGGGGTTCATCGTCGGGCCACCGTCCACGACCAGCGCTCCCAGCTCTTGGAAGAGGCGGGTGAGACCGGCGCCCGAGGCCACCGCCACCACCGAGCACCTCGCCGTGACGGCCATGGCAGGCCGGAGCTCCGTTATGCGCGCCGACCGGTCAGCCACCTGCTCGACCATGTCCGCGATGTCCAGCCGCGAGAGCTCGCCGACGCCCCCGAAGATCGCCATCGCAGCTTCGGGATCATCGGTGTGGATGTGCACACGAAGCGTGCGGTCGTCTCCCACCACCAGCACGCTGTCGCCGATCCGCTCGAGCGGCTCGACGTGGACGGTGCCGTCGAGGCCGGTGCCCGTGACCGCGAAGTTCGTGCAGTAGCGGAAGCTCGAGGATTCGTGCTGCGGGAGGTGAAGCGAGTGAGCCGGAGGGGCCTGGGGCGCCAGCTCGGGCGCGTCGGCGCCACGCAGGGCGGCCACCACCCCGGCAACGATCACGGTGAGACCGTACGCGCCGGCATCCACCACTCCGGCCTCCTTCAGGACCGCGAGCTGCTCGGGGCCCTTGTTCACCGCCTCGTTGGCCGCGTCGAGCGCCCGCTCGAGGACCTCTGCCAGCAGCGCGTCCTGCTCCGTGGGAGAGGCGTCCGGGCCGAGCCGCGGACTGCTCATGTGAGCCAGGTCCTGAGCAACGCGGTGGGCCATGGCGCGCACCGCGCTCAGCATCGTGCCCTCCGCCGGATCACGCACGGAGTCATAGGCGGCATCCGCAGCGCTCGCGAAGGCCGCCGCCACCAGCACCGGGTCCACCAGCTCGCCCGGGCGTGAGGCAAGCTCCTCCGCCGCCCCCCGCACGATCTGAGAGAGAATCACCCCGCTGTTGCCCCGCGCCCCCAGCAGCGCGGCGCGCGCCACGGCGGAGACCAGCTCGTCACGGCCGATGACGTCGAGGGGGTGCTCCCCCAGCCCGTCCAGCTCGTCGAGCACCGCCCGCAGCGTCATCGCCATGTTGTCGCCGGTGTCGCCGTCGGCGACCGGGAAGACGTTCAGGTCGTTGACCTCGGCCCGGCGGCTCTCGAGCGCCGCGAGGGACGCCGCCACCACCCGGCGAAAGCGAACCAGACTCTCATCAAGCACGTATCGAACTACACCGTCTGCGCCAGACGTTTCCGGTCCGGCAGCGGGGCGGCGGCTCAGGCGGCCTTCGTGACCTTGCCTGCCTTCAGGCAACGAGTGCAGACGTACTCACGCGACGGCGAGCCCGCGACCTCGATGCGGACCTTCTGCAGGTTCGGGTTGAAGCGGCGCCTGGTGGCGACCATGGAGTGGCTTCGGCTGTTCCCGAACGCCGGGCCCTTCTTGCAGACGTAACAG
>DASZCV010000166.1:0-1566 GCA_035942755.1 Thermoleophilaceae bacterium | reverse complement strand
CGGACACCGTCTCGCGCTTCGGGGGCGACGAGTTCACGATTCTGTGCGAGGACATCTGCGGCGACGACGACCTCACCACGGTTGCGGAGCGCATCTCGAGCGAGATGTCCGCGCCGTTCGAGGTGCAGGGCCGACGGGTCTTCGTCACTATGAGCCTCGGGATCGCGCCAAGCGGGGATGCCGGCGAGACGCCCGCGGAGCTGCTGCGCGGCGCGGACGCCGCCATGTACTTCGCCAAGGCAGCCGGCAGGTCACGCCACGCGGTCTTCGACCCGGCGATGGGCATCCGAGCGGTGAAGCGCCTCGAGCTCGAGCACTCCCTTCGCCGAGCCATCGAGCGGGAAGAGCTGCGGCTGGTCTACCAGCCGCAGGTGACACTCGCGAGCGGCGCGATCTTCGGCTTCGAGGCGCTCCTGCGCTGGGATGATCCCGACCGCGGCGTGATTCCGCCGCTCGATTTTATCCCGCTTGCCGAGGAGACGGGGCTGATCGTTCCGATCGGAGAGTGGGTGCTCAAGGAGGCCTGTCATCAGGCAAGGCGGTGGCGAGAGGACCAGCCTGACGAGCCGGTGAAGGTATCGGTGAACCTTTCCGTCCGCCAGCTTGCCGAGCGGTCGCTTCCTTCTACCGTCCAGCGGGTCCTCGAGGAGACAGGCGTGCAGCCGGAGGAGCTCTGGCTCGAGATCACCGAGACCGCGCTCATGGAGGACCCGGTGGCTACGTTCGAGGCGCTCGCCAACCTCGAGAGCTTGGGCGTCGGCCTGGCGATTGACGACTTCGGCGTCGGCTTTTCCTCCCTCAACCGCCTGCGGCAGCTCCCACCCGTCGAGGTGATCAAGATCGACAAGGTGTTTGTCGACGGGCTGCAAACTCACCCCGCGGACCGCGCGATCGTGGCTGCCGCGATTAGTCTTGCAAACGCTCTCGGCGCCACCACGGTCGCCGAGGGGGTCGAGACACCGGAACAGGCAACCGTGCTCCGGGACCTCGGTTGCGAGCTGGCTCAGGGCTACCACTTCTCCCGTCCGAAGCCCCCTGAGGACTTCCGGGAGCTGATGGCCCCTGGTCGCCGCCGCAGCCTGTCGGCCGCGTGCGGCGTGCCGCGCCATCAGCGGCACACCCATCCGCTCTAGCCGAGTTGCCCGAACAGTTATCGGCATCCGGGGGGCGAGGACTCGCCGCGGGCGCCTAGATCGGATGAGGAGGAGACCACGCAGAGGGAGGAGCGATGCACATGCCAAAGCGAATCTGGTGGGCGCGGCCCCGCAAGCTCTGTGCGCTCGAGCGCCCGGGAGGAGGTGGTAGGA
This sequence comes from Thermoleophilaceae bacterium, assembly GCA_035942755.1. Taxonomy (GTDB): domain Bacteria; phylum Actinomycetota; class Thermoleophilia; order Solirubrobacterales; family Thermoleophilaceae; genus JAAYBF01. The sequence goes on along the minus strand of DASZCV010000166.1, from coordinate 259 downwards.
GTCACCGACCGAATAGGAGGGCGGCGGACATCGCCTATCTGCGCGAGCACGGCGTGCGCACGGTGATCTCCACGATGAGCACCCGCCACAACCTCGACGAGTACGAGCGCGTGGGCCTGGCCTGGCACCACGTGCCGGTGGCGTGCGCCGCTGAGGGAGCCGAGGCGCTCGAGGAGCTGCTGCCCGTGCTGCGCCGTGAGATCCGCGGGCGCGGAGCCGTGGCGATCCACGGTAACCGCCGCACGGCTTTCGTCGCAGC
>DASZCV010000165.1:0-5351 GCA_035942755.1 Thermoleophilaceae bacterium | reverse complement strand
CCCATCGACATGGCGATGCCGACGCAGATCGTCTGCACGTCGGGCTTGATGTACTGGATGGTGTCGTAGATCGCGAGGCCCGCATACACCGACCCGCCCGGCGAGTTGATGTAGATGGAGATGTCCTTGTCTGGATCCTCGGACTCCAGGTGCAGGAGCTGCGCCACGATGAGGTTTGCGATCTCATCGGTGACGGGCGTGCCGAGGAACACGATGCGCTCGTTCAGCAGGCGTGAGTAGATGTCGAAAGCACGCTCTCCGCGAGAGGTTTGCTCGACGACCATCGGGACCAGTGGGCTCATTGCTCTCGATCTGTTTCGCTTGCTCGGACGGATTCCTTCCGGCGCGTCTGTCCGGGCCGCCGGCGTGGGGTGAGTCTAGCAATGGGGTTTCGACGCCCGAGGGGTGTGCGGGGAGAGGTTTCGGAGGCGATGCCCGATCCTCCGAATCGACTTCCCGGCCTAGCCGGAGCCAGGCGTCCAGAGCCCTTCGGGCGCCTTGCCCTTCTCCTTCTCGGGCGTCCACAGCGCCTCGCGCGCCTGGGCCTGCTCGGCCGGGATCGCCTTCGCATGCTCCACGATCATGTCCACGGCCTTGCGCATCGCGATGTCATGTCGAAGCGGCTCATCGGACCCGCGGTCGCGCGCCTTCTTCAGCGACCGGCGCAGCGCCTTCTCGCTCGCGCCGGGGGTGCCGGGCTGTTCGGAGGCGTGGCGCAGGGCATCGAGCATCTCGTCCTCGGTGACCTCTATCCCCTCCGCCTCGATGACCGCGGTGAGGACGCTCTCGCGCCGTAGCGCGCGCTCGGCGTCGGGCTCGGCCTCCACGACCAGCTCCTCCTCGCTCTTGCCCATCACCCGCAGATAGGTGGCGGGGTCGAGCCCCTGCTGCTGAAAGCGCCGGACGGTGGCCTGCCACATCTCGTGGGCCTTGGCGTGGACCAGGTCGCGTGGCACCTGGATCGAGGCGCGCGCCGCCACGGCATCGACGGCGGCCTCGCGAAACTCGTTCTCGATCTCGGCCTCCTGGGCATGGCGCAGGCGGTCCTCGATGTCCTTGCACAGCTCGTCGAGCGAGTCGAAGCCTCCCGCCTCGACCGCGAAATCGTCATCGAGGTCGGGAAGGCGCTTCTCCTTGACCTCCTTGACCGATACTACGAACCGGGCCTCCTTGCCGGCGAGGTGCTCGCCCGGATAGTCCTCCGGGAAGGTGGCGCTCACCTGCCGCTCGTCTCCCGCCCGCGCCCCGGCGAGCCCTTCGTCGAATCCCGGTAGCAGCCGCTCCGATCCGAGCTCGTAGGCGAAGCCCCGCACCTCGCCGCCCTCGAAGGGCTCGCCATCGACCTCACCCTCGAAGTCGATGATCGTGAAGTCACCTGTGGCCGCCGCGCGGTCCACCGTCTCGAGCGATGCGAGCCCCTCGCGCAAGCGCTCGAGCTCGGCCTCGACCTCCTCCTTCGGGACGGCCGGCTCGCGGCGGGCCACCTCGACTCCCTTGTACTCATCGAGCCTGGCGGTGGGGAGCACCCCTACCTCGAAGGAGAACGCCAGCGGCGCGCCCTTCTCGGGAAGGCCGGCGAGCTCGAGCGCCGGGTCACCGACGGTGGAGATCCCGGCTCCCTGCACCGCCTCCTCGTACCATGCGGGCATGCCGCGGCGCACCGCCTCGTCGAGCACGGCGTCGCGTCCGACCTGCTGCAGCACGACCTGCGACGGCACCTTGCCCTTGCGAAAGCCCGGCACCTTCATCTCCCGCCCGATCTCGCCGGCCGCGCCGGCCAGTTCGCGCTCGAGGGCTTCGGTGCCGACCTCTACCTCGACGCGAACGCGCGAGTCGCCGAGCTCCTTGGTGGTGGTCTTGACGGCTGCCATGGAGGCGCCGGACGATAGCGTGGCCGACCGTGCGCGCTCCCTCCCCCCCGTTCGCTCGCGGCCCGCTCGAGCGCCTCGCGGCGTGGCTCGTGACCGGTCCCCTCGGTCACCTCTGGAGCGTGGTGGCAGACCTTCTCTCTTATCTCCTGCGGGGCCTGGCCGGGCGCGCGCGGCGGCGGCTTGCTCACCGCAGGCTCGACGGCGCCGGCAGGGCGCCGAGTGAGCGCCGGTAGCGCCGCATCGCCGCGCGGCGGAAGTCCCTATGGGTCTGGCGGCGCAGGCGGGCCACCCGCTCACGGTGGTAGGGGCTCGAGAGGCTCTCGTTGTGCCCGATCACGTTACGGGTGCGGATCCCGTGCCGGCCCTGCAGGGTCCTGGTGAGCAGCAGCGAGCTGCGTAGCTGACGGCGATTTGCCAGCACCTGGCCGTCGCTCGTGGCGACGTGCTCGATGCCGATCGCTGTGTGGTTGAGCCCCACGGTATGGCGGCACATGATCGTGGTGGGCACGAGTTGATGGATGGTCCCGTCGCGGTCGATCAGGTAGTGGGCACAGACGCCCGGCAGCTCGTGCAGCTCGAGGTCCGGGACATCGCGCGCGAAGGTGTCGAAGGCTGAGCCGAAGCTATCCGAGGCGGTGTAGTGCTGCACGATCACCCGCGGGCGCTTGAGGCGGAAGCTGTCGATGCCGTAGTGGCGGCGCGCGTAGGCCCGCATCTCCTCCCGGCGGCGCTCTCCGAACGGGATGGGCGTGCGTCTCACCCGGGGGGGAGCGACGGCCCGGGCCACCGCCAGCGCAGCCCGGGCGTGGCGATCGACACCCGCGCGCGAGAGCCGCCCCGCGGGCAGCTCGACCACGAAGGCCGTGTCGCCGCGGAAGGTGTGGTTCTGCCAGCTCGTCGCGGTGCCGGACAGCGGCGAGATCCTCCGAAACGGCAGACCGGAGCGGCGCGCGTAGAGGCGCTGGAAGAAGGGGTCGCCGCCCGAGCGGTCCACCAGGCGGAGCATCTGGTGGTAGTAGAGGGTGACCCGAGGCCGCACCCGGCGGATGAAGGCTGCGGCGGCGCGTGACTCGGGTTCGGACAGCGGGCCGGCGCCCGGATAGTGGGTGTCGAAGGGCGACCCCGTCGGGCGCCAGCCAAACGGGAAGTTGCGGTTGAGGTCCACGCCGCGGGCGTTCTGCCTCGTGCCCGACGCGGAGCCGTCCGGGTTCAGATCGCTGACCAGCAGTAGCGCCACGCCCTGCGGCGGGCGCAGCGAGCGAAGCCTGCGCGTGACCGCGCGGCCCGCCTGCTCGCTGCCGTGGATCGCCCCGACCACCAGCACGGTGCGCGCGGCCGAAGCGTGGCCGACCCGCACCGCGGTGATCGGCCGCCCCTTGGCGGAATGTCCGATCGTCTCGCCAAGCGCCGCCTGCGGCGGGGCGCCGAACAGGGCGACCGCAGCCGCCGACAGGGCCGCCGCGAGCCGGGCCGCGCGCGCTGGGGGCGAGGTCACGGGCACCACGCTACCGAGTAGATTCGACGGGGTGACCGAGGAGATAGCCGAGCGCGCGAGGCACGACGGGCGCCTGGCGATAGACACGGAGTTCGTCTCCGAGCGCCGCTACCAGGCGCAGCTCTGCCTCGTGCAGGTGGCGGTGGCGGATGCCGGTGCCCCCGAGGGTGTGCGCACCGATGTGCTCGACCCCCTGGACGAGCGCGCGATGCCCGACTTCAAGCCCCTCGCGGGCGCCCTCGCAGACCCCGAGATCGAGGTGATCGTGCACGCCGGACGGCAGGACGTCGCGATCCTGCGACGCACGTGGGCCACCGACGTGACCCACGTCTTCGACACGCAGGTGGCTGCGGGCTTCCTCGGGTTCGGGAACCAGGAGGGCTATGAGTCGCTCGTGCGAAGGGCGCTTGGCGTGACGCTCAAGGGCGGCGAGGGCTTCACCCGCTGGGACAAGCGGCCCCTTACGGACAAGCAGCTCGGCTACGCGGCCGACGACGCCCGCTGCCTGCTGACCCTCGGCCAGGAGATCGAGAACAGGCTGCGTGAGCGTGGACGGCTCGAGTGGGCCCGCGAGGAGTGCGCCGTCGTGGAGGACTCGCGTGACGAGCGCAGCGCGGAGCGCTCCTACGAGCGCCTTCCGAAGCTGACCCGCCTCGACGCACAGGGCCGCGCGGTGGCGCGCCGGCTCTGTGAGTGGCGCGACCGCCTGGCCCGCGAGACGGACCGCCCGCCCCCGTCCGTCGTTCCCGATCAGGCGCTGGTGGAGCTCGCGCGTCGCACCCCGGCTAGCCGCGCCGCGCTCGAGAACATCAGAGGCCTGCCCCAGCAGATCCTTCACCGCCGCGGCACCGAGCTGCTCGAGGAGATCGCCGCCGGCCGAAACGAGGACCCGCCTCCGCCGCCTCCCCATGCCGCCAAGCGCAACCCCCGCGACGCGCCCCTCGTGTCCCTCGCCCAGGCGCTGGTGCGCCAGCGCTCGCTTGACAGCGGCATCGCCACCGAGCTGATCGCGACCCAGGGGGAGCTGGCCGCGCTGGTGGCGGCCCTGCGGCGCAGCGGCGAGGGCGACGGCGTGCGGGCCCTCCATGGGTGGCGTCGCGAGCTGATCGGCGATGAGCTGCGCGAGTTGATCGAGGGCCGATGCGCCGTCGCGGTGGAGCCGGGCGGCCCGTTGAGCCTGGTTTCGCGCTCCCCGTAGGCTCTCACTCCTGTTCGCGAGCGGTGCGACCCGCCCTGCGCGGGTAGGCTCGCTCGATGCCATTCGCCCAAACAGCGCCCTTGCGTGAGGAGCTGCAGCGAGCCCTTCCCGAGCGGCCGTTCGCCGTGCGCTTCTGGGACGGCACCGAAGTGCCCGGCACGAGCGGCGAGGGCCCCGTCGTCACGGTTCGCTCACCGGCTGCCGTTGCACACTGCCTCCTGGCGCCCGGGCAGCTCGGCCTCGGCCGCGCGTACACCACCGGGGTGCTGCACGTGGACGACCTCGACGGCGTCATCGGCCTCCTTGGAACCTGGCAGCCCCCGCCGCTGGGCCGGCGCCAGAAGGCGCGGCTGGCGCTCGCCGCCGTGCGCGCGTGCGGGATCTCGCGTCCCCCGCGGCGCCCGGCCGCGGAGCTGCGCCTGCGCGGTGAGCGTCACAGCGTCTCGCGTGACGCGCGGGCGGTGAGACACCACTACGACGTCTCGAACGAGTTCTTCGCGCTCTTCCTGGACCGCTCGATGACCTACAGCTGTGGCATCTTCTCCCGTGGCGCGACCACGCTCGAGGAGGCCCAGGAGACAAAGCTCGAGATGGTCTGCACCAAGCTCGGCCTGAAGCAGGGCGACCGCGTCCTCGACGTGGGCTGCGGCTGGGGCAGCTTCGCCATTCACGCGGCCGGCAGGCACGGCGCCGAGGTGGTGGGCATCACTATCTCCGAGCCGCAGGCGGTGCTTGCCAGGGAGCGGGTGGCCGAGGCGGGGTTGTCCGCGCGCGTGGAGATCTGGGT
>DASZCV010000164.1:0-3958 GCA_035942755.1 Thermoleophilaceae bacterium | reverse complement strand
ACCGTGGACCGTGCGCACCAGCCCCTCCGGCAGCCCTGCCCGCTCGAAGACGTCTTGGATGCGCTGGCCGATCAGCGGCGTCAGCGAGGCCGGCTTGAGCACCACGCCGTTGCCGCACATCAGCGCCATCGCGACCTCGGTGAAGGGGATCGACCAGGGGTAGTTCCAGGGAGCGATCACGCCCACCACCCCGAGCGGCTCGTAGGTGAACTTCGTGCTCTTCTGCTTGAGAAAGATCGGCATGGGGACGCGCTCGTCGGCCAGGACCTTGGGGCCCTCCGCGGCGATCCAGTGCAGCGCGTCGATCGTCGGCAGCAGCTCCATCACGTAGGACTCGTTGCGGGGCTTGCCCTGCTCGCGCGTGAGGAGCGTGGTGAGCACCTCGAGCGAGTCGATGACCACCTGCGCCGCGCGGCGCATGTAGCGGCCGCGCTCGCGCAGCTCGAGGGCGGCCCAGTAGGGCTGCACCTCGGCCACGTCGTCCACCACGGCCTGCACCTCGTGCGGCGCGAGAGTCGGCACCGAGCCGAGCCGCTTGCCGTCCATCGGGCTGAACGACTCGAGCGCGGGCAGTGTCAGTGGAGAGGCTTCCATGGAGGGAAGGCTATTCAACTGCCCTGGGCGCGCCGGATCCGCTCGAGCCGTTCGCGAAGCTCCCGCTCGGCACCGTGTTGCGAGAGCTCGAGGAACCGCTCGCCCTCGGCCTCGGGCGGCATCAGCGCCTGCTCGGAGACCCCCTCCGGGTGGTCGTGCGGGTAGTCGTAGCCCTGGCCCCGGCCGAGCTTCTTGGCCCCCGTGTAGTGGGCGTCGCGCAGGTGCGCGGGAGGGCTCGGGGCGCCGTGCTCCCTGACCCATGCGCGCGCCCCCGCGATCGCTGTGGTGGATGCGTTCGACTTCGGCGCGAGCGACAGGTAGATCGTGGCCTGGGAGAGGTTGAGCGCGCATTCGGGCATCCCCACGTGCTCGACGGCGTAGGCGGCGGCAACCGCCACTGCCAGCGCCTGCGGGTCGGCATTGCCGATGTCCTCGCTGGCCAGGATCACCATCCGGCGAACGATGAAGCGGGGGTCCTCGCCGCCCTCGAGCATCGCGGCGAGATAGAGCAGCGAGGCGTCCGGGTCGGAGCCCCGGGTGGCCTTGATCCACGCCGAGATCATGTCGTAGTGCTGGTCGCCACCCTTGTCGTAGAGGACCGCGCGGCGCTGCAGCGCGTCCTCGGCATGGCTGATGGTCACCGGCTCCTCGCCCACGGTTTCGCACGCCAGCTCGAGCGCGGCCAGGGCGATCCGGGCATCGCCCCCTGCGCGTGCGGCAAGGAACTCGAGTACGCCCGGCTCCACGGGGGGTGGCCGGTCGATGCCGCGGTCGGAGTCGAGCGCGCGGCGCAGCAGCTCGGCCACCTCCTCCTCGCCGAGCGGATGCAGCTCGTAGACGCGGCAGCGTGAGAGCAGCGCCGAGTTGACCTCGAAGTAGGGGTTCTCGGTCGTGGCGCCCACGAGGGTCAGGAGCCCCTCCTCGACGGCGGGGAGCAGCGTGTCCTGCTGTGCCTTGTTGAAGCGGTGGATCTCATCGAGGAACAGCACCGTGCCCTCGCCGTTCTCGCTGCGCCGGTGCTCTGCTCGCTCGAGCACGTCGCGCACCTCCTGGCGTCCCGCCTGCACCGCGGAGAGCTCCTCGAACGCCGCGCGGGAGGTCACGGCGATCAAGCGGGCGAGGGTGGTCTTGCCCGTCCCGGGCGGCCCGTAGAGCACCATCGAGTGCGGGCGCCCCTCCTCCAGCGCCTTGCGAAGCGCCGACCCCTGTTCGAGCAGGTGCTCCTGGCCAACGAACTCCTCGAGCGCCTGCGGGCGCATGCGCGCCGCCAGCGGCTGGTCCGAGGCGGGCACGCGCGTCTTGCGCGGGGGCGGGCGGTCGTCCTCGAAGAGCTGCTCCACTCAGGCGCTCCCGGCAGCGGCCGGCTCTGCCGCGGGTCGGCTCTCACGGGCGAGCTGGGTGAACAGGCGCTCGAGGGCGGGCCGCATGACCGCCTCGCCGAAGTTGCTCTCTCCACTCGAGAGCTGCTCGAGCATCAGACCGGTGAGCGAGGCCACCACCACGCGCGCATCGAGCTGCGGGTCCGAGGAGCCCACCGCATGGCAGCCGAGCTCCGCCAGGCGCAGATGGGCGGCCCGCCACTCGCGCACCTCCTCCTGCAGGACGGCGGTTCGGGTGGCCTCGAGGGCCAGCTCGAAGAGCGCGACGTGCTTGGCGGGCTCCGCCTCGAGGTCGGTGGAGAGCTGCGCGGCAACGGCCGCCGCCCACTCGGATGGGCCCAGGGACAGCGGCGCGAGCTCGCCCACGAGTCGCTCGAGGCGCTCGGTCTCCTCCTGCGCGGCCAGGAGCAGCGTCTGCTCGAGCAGCTGCTCCTTCGAGGCGAAGTAGTACGTGGTGGCGGCCAGCGGCACGCCGGCCTCCTCTGCCACCGCGCGGTGGGTGACGGCGTCGGCCCCGCGCGCTCCGACCAGGTGAAGGGTGGCGCGCAGGATATGTGCCCGACGCTGCTCCCCCTTCTGGTACATTCGTGCCATTCGGTGCCAAGGTACCAAAGTGACCGGAGGAGACAGCGAGGCATGACCACGCCCGTCGCGCGGCAGGGCCCACTGCACAGCGTCTCCTACGAGGACCTCTACTCCCGCTGGGAACGTGGCAACTGGCGGGCCACCGAGCTTGACTTCTCGGCCGATGCCAGGCAGTGGCAGTCGGAGTTCACCGACTTCGAGCGCACGGCGGCGATCTGGAACTATTCGCTCTTCTTCTGGGGCGAGGATGCCGTGGCGGACGGTCTGTCGCCATATATCGACGCGGCGCCGCTCGAGGAGCAGAAGTACTTCCTCGCAACCCAGCAGGTGGACGAGGCGCGGCACGCCGTCTTCTTCAACCGCTTCATGAAGGAGGTCGTGGGCATCGGCGGCCACAGCGTGGCCGAGGGACTGAGCGCCATCGAACCCAATCTCAACTGGGGCTTCCGGGAGGTGTTCGACCGCCTCGAGACGATGTGCGCCGAGCTGCGCCGCGATCCCTCGCCCCCGCGGTTGGCGGCCGCCGTGACGCTCTACCACGTGGTGATCGAGGCCACGCTGGCACAGACCGGCCAGCACTTCATCACCAGCTACCTCTCCGAGCGTGACCTGCTGCCGGCCTTCCGGGCGGGGATGGACAACGTGGCGGCCGACGAGCAGCGCCACATCGGCTTCGGCGTGAAGCTCCTCTCCGACCTGCGCCAGATGGACCCGGAGGTGCCCCGCGCGGTCTCCGACCTGTTGCGGGAGATCCTCCCTGCCACCGTGGCCGTGATCGTTCCCCCCGACTGGGACGAGCGCTACATCACCATCTTCGGCTCGAGCTTCGAGGAGCTGGTCGAGGCCGGCGTGGTCTCCCTCATGTCCAAGCTGCGCTCCGCGGGCATGCCCCTGGACGACCTCCCGGGGCCGCCGGCCTTCCCGGTCGAGGGGACGCCGAAGGAGCGCGCCGAGCGCACGAAGCGGCTGCTCAAGGCCGGGTATATCGGGGAGAAGACCGGCCCCCCCGCCCGCGGCGCCGAGGACATGAGCCTCCTCTTCGACTCCGTGGCCGCAGGCCTCGACAGCGGCGCCGCCGCCGAGCCCGGGTCCATCCAGTGGGAGTTCAAGGATGCCGAGCCCTGGCACGTGGTGGTGGCAAACGGCTCCACCCGGGCGGCTCGCGGCCGCGCCGAGGCGCCGCGGCTCACGTTGCGCTCTACGCTCGAGGACTTCGTGGACGTGGTGGCAAACCGCCAGGATCCCCGCCTGTTGCTGGCGCGCGGGCGGCTGCGGGCGCGGGGGGACCTACGCTGGGTCTGGAGGAGCCGCCGGATGTTCCCGCGGTGAGAGAGCCGGGGGCTCGCGCCCCCGGAGCCCCCCGCCGCTCTCGCCCTACGGCTCCAGTGGCGGGTCCGGGG
>DASZCV010000163.1:0-17514 GCA_035942755.1 Thermoleophilaceae bacterium | reverse complement strand
ACCCTGCACGGCGAGGCCGAACCCGCCACACGGCGCCGCACCGCTGCCATTGCACTCCGGTGCCCGGTCGGAGGCCGGCACGTTCAGTGTGCGCAGCAGCGCTCCGTTGGTGCCCGAGAAGATGAAGGCCTCGCCCTCGTTTGCCCGGCACCCGGCGGGAACCGCGGCGGGGGCAAGTGGCCTTCCGGTAGCCGGGTCGTTGCCGCAGGCCGCCGGCAGGTCGTTGTTCGAGGCGCCGACGATCACGTCCGGGACGCCGTCGCCGTTGATGTCCCCCGCCCGCCCGATCCTGGAGCCGAAGCGCGCGAAGCCCTGCGGGTTGGGGTTGTCGAGCGCGTAGAGCGTCTGTCCGTTGACGCCACTGAACACCCACGCCCTGCCCTGATCCTGGTTGCAGCCGGCGAGAGGGGCGGGCGCCGCGGGCGGCGTGCATGGCCTCCCGTCCGCCAGGGTGTCCTGCGCGTCGGTGCCCGCCGCGAAGTCTGCCTTGCCGTCGCCGTTGACGTCTCCGATGACCGCGATGTAGAAGCCGAAATTGGCGTTGTCCTGGATCTGCGGGGAGGTGATGTTGTAGATGAGGTTTCGGTTGGCGCCGTCCTGCATGTACACGCGGCCGCCGTTGGTGAAGCCGCCGAAGTCCTCGCTGAGGTCGGCGATGAGGATCTCGTTCCTTCCGTCCCCGGTGAGGTCGGGGACTGTCGCGAGCCGCTCCGCCCAGCGACCGGTGGCCTGCGGGTTGGGTGACTCCACCCGAACGAGGTTCGTGTAGTCGGTGCTCGGCGTCGCGCCCATGGCCGGGCAGACGCCGCCCGCAAGCGCTCCGGCGAGCGCAGTGGCGAGCACGAGCAGCCCGATACGGGAAAGAAGGTCGTTCCTCATCGTGTCTCTTCTCTTTCGGTCGAGAGTCGCGCGCCGAGCCACATTCGCATGACGCGCACGTCGCAGAGCGTAGGGAGGGAACGGCGGGTTGACCCGCCCCGGCGTAACCCTGGTTACAGAGCCCGGGACAGGGAGCGAGGCTCCCGGGCGGCGTCTCATCAGATCCCCGTCAGCAACGCGCCCCGACCGGGGGCTGACCGCCGAGCCACCAGGAGCCGTCCGGGCGGCGCGCAATGAGCTCGGCTTGCTCGAGCTGCTTGAGCGCCCGGCTGACCGACGGTCGCTGAGCGCCAACGAGCTGTGCGATCAGCTCGTGGGACAGCGGCAGCGGCAGCAACACGCCTCCGGAGTGCACCCGGCCGAAGCGATCGGCGAGGTGCCAGAGCAGGAAGTGCAGGCGTGTCGAGAGCCGCGGCTGCTGGTTTATCGTGAGTCGCAGCGCATGGGTAGATGAGCGCCGCTCGAGGCGCCCGCTCAGCTGATCGATCACCTCCGGATAGCTGCACATCCTGCTCGTGAAGTCCTCATCGAGCACCGCCAGCCTCGTGGGGATGAGCGCCCACCATCCCACCTCCGCCGGCGCCGTGCCCTGCACGTCGCCTGCCGGCTCGAATGCACGCACGAGGTCCCCGGCGCCCAACAGCTCGAGCCCATGGCGCCCTCCCACCGATACGCTCCGGACGACCGCGCCCTCCAGCACGAGCAGTCCGAGCGCTCCCCTCTCGGCCGGTAGCTGCTCGGGCGCAAGCCACCCGCCCGTGTCCACGACGGCAAGCCCGGCAACCGCGTCGCGGCCAACTTGCTCGAGCCGCCCCGCGCACAGGTGCTGTGCCAGGTCGGGATCCTCCTCGACCACGTTCACGACTCCGCTGAGACCCCTGCGTGGTGGTGACCCTTCCATCCCGAATGCCTCTCGATCACCATAGGGCCACCGGTGGTCTGTGGTCGCACGTCCGGATCGGCCAGGAAGGAGGTACGGCTAGGTGCCCGATGCACTTACCGTCCGCCCTTCATCGCGCTACGTTTCGGCTGGCCTGGCCTGCCGGGGTCGTCTCGGGAGGATTCCAGCCAGGGAGAGCCTATGGCGGATCAGCGGAGGCAGACCGGCGGCATCGGTGACCGGGTAGGTAGCGTGAACGTGCTGCGAGCGGACCCCGACCTTGCGCGTGGCCTCGTGCCGGCGGAGGCCCGCAGAGCGAGTCGCCGCGCGGTGGCCGGGGTGGTATCGCTGCCGAAGGGCGTCTTCTGGCCGCAGGAGCGGTTGCCGAGCGAGAGGGGCACGCTCGGCATGCTCCTGGTGGACGGGATGCTCCTGCGGGGGGTTGCCGTGACCGACCGACCCACCGTCGAGCTGATGGGCCCCGGCGACCTCTTCCGCCCCTTTGAGCCGGAGCCGGATCCCGACGCCACGGTCTCCGGGGAGGTGCGCTGGTGGGCGCTCACGCCGGCGAGGGTCGCGGTACTCGACGCGGCCTTCATCCGCAGGATGTCCGACCACCCCACGGTGGTTGCCGAGCTGGCAGGCAGGCTCTCGCGCCGCTCGGCGGCGAGCAGCCTACGGCTCGCGATCGTCCAGGAGCCGCGTCTCTCGCTTCGCCTTCATGCCGTGCTGTGGCAGCTGGCCGACCGCTTCGGCGAGCCGCAAGCTGAAGGCATGTTGCTGCGGGCGCCGCTCTGCCACGTGCTGCTCTCGTGGCTCGTAGGGGCGCGTCGCCCCGCCATGAGTCGCGCGATCAACGAACTGGAGCGGGCGGGGCGGCTCGCCCGCCGTCCGGATGGCACCTGGTGGCTCGGACGCCAACGCCCGGAGGGGTTTGCGGACCCGCCGCTCGCCGCTCGGCGCGTAGCGGCCTGACCGGCGCGCGGCCAGCCGGCAGGCACCGGCACAAGTGGCTACGCCGCCGAGGAGGACACGACGATCGACCCCACCACCGCAACGGCGCCGATGGCCCCGGCGAGCAGCGTGGGCGCCACCTGTGGCATCCGCACGCGATCGGGCAGCTCGAACATCAGCGCCGCGGCCACGGCCCCGCCGAGGAGCCCGCCGATGTGGCCCCCGATCGAGATGCCGGGGATCGTGAAGGTGATCAGCAGGTTCAGGCCGATCCATAACCCCAGACCGCTCTCCCACGGATCGATTCCGCGGTTCCTCATGACCACCACGGCGGCCGCCATCAGCCCGAAGACCGCGCCTGATGCACCCACCGTCGGGGCGGTGGGCTCCAGCAGCAGGGCGCCGAACGAGCCCGCCAGCAGCGAGACGAAGTAGATGACTCCGAAACGGAGCCGTCCCACGGCGGGCTCGAGCAGCCCTCCTAGTATGTAGAGGCCGAACATGTTGAAGAGGAGGTGAAGGAACCCGGTGTGAAGGAAGCCGGCGGTGACGATGCGCCAGTAGTCACCCTCGTTCACCGCGAAGCGGGAGACCGACCCGTCGGCCAGCAGCGAAGACCCTCCCAGCCCGCCGCCTCCCGTGGCGCTGGCGCCGCTGAGCAGGGTGCCGAGCGCAATTGCCACGTTGATCCCGATCAGGACATAGGTGAGCACCGGCTCGGTCACCGAGCCCATCCGCTTCACCTTGGTCTTCTGGTTCGAGCACTCCGGGCAGCGCATGCCCACCGAAGTGGCGGTCATGCAGTCAGGGCAGATGGGGCGGCCGCAGTTGGAGCACGACACCCCGGTCTCCCGGCTCGAATGGCGATAGCACGTCTCCACAGGGGAGGAGACTATTGGGAGCGGTCGGGAGCGGTCAGAGCCGGACGGAGAGGAGGGGCTCCTCAGAGGGCGCCCGGGCGCCGCCGGCCGGCTCGCGCGTGACCATCACGGCGTCTGCGCCGTCCAGGTCCTGTGACACCGCCGCCGCGCCGTCGCCGTCCTGGCCCACGGTGAAGAGCGACGCCGAGATGACCTCCTGGCCGCGCTTCACCCACACCTGGTAGGTCGAGTCCTCCTCGAGCGGGGGCAACCCGTGCACACGCAGGATCCCGCTCTTCTCGGAGTCGGCGCCCAAGACCTTCAGGCTGGCGGTGGCATTCGGGACGCGCGTCTTGTCCACCTTCGCCGCCAGCGCCCGCGCATCGTCGCCGCCCTCGGTGACCTGCGTGACGGCGTAGCCGGTCAGCATGCCCACGAGCAGGAGGAAGGAGGCGCCGACCAGTGCAAGGCTCGGCCGCATCGAGGCGAGCGACTCGCCGCCGGCGGACAGCCGCTGGCGCAGCGCGGCCAGCGGTCGGGCGCGCCGCGCGCCCGCCCTCCCGCCCGAGCGCTCTCGCGCCTCGGTCTCCACCACCTTCATCAGCGAGACCTTGAGCTCCGGCGGGGGGGTGACCGGGGTGACCGAGCGCGGCAGCGCGTCCGCCGCGGGGCGCAGGCGGGCGACCTCGTCGCTGCAGACCGGGCACTCATCGAGGTGGCGCACGAAAGCGCGCTCCTCGACGTCGGTGAGCGCGCCGAGCAGGTAGGCCCCGACGTTCTCCTGCTGGATGTCATGGCGCTCGACGCTCATACGGCCTCCTCCGCCAGCTCGCGGCGGAGCTTCTCCAGGCCGAGACGCATACGGCCTTTCACGGTCCCTATCGGCGTGTCGAGCATCTCCGCGATCTTGCTGTGACTGAAGCCGCCGAAGTAGGCAAGTTCTACCACCCGCGACTGGTCGGCCGGCAGCGTGCCGATGGCGGCCCTGACGTTGCGCGCGTCCTCTCGTCGCCCCACCTCCACATCGGTGCGCTCGTGGGCTTCAAAGCGCTCCTCCATCCCCTCCGCGCTTCCCCGGCGGCGGTCGTGGAGCGTGCTGCGCCGCAGCGCGTCGATGGCGCGGTGGTGCACGATGCCGAGCACCCACGTGCGCACGCTCCCGCGGTCGGCCTGATAGCGCATCTTGCTGCGCCAGATCGAGAGAAAGGCCTCCTGAGAGACGTCCTGGGCGTTCGCGCGGTCGCCGACCATCCTGTAGGCGAGCGAGAAAGCGGCTCCGCCGTGGCGCTCGAACAGCAGCTCAAAGGCGCGTGGGTCGCCCTCCTGCACGAGGTGCATCACCTCTTCGTCGGCAAGGCGCTCGATTTTTGCGGCTCGGCTCACGTACGTGTCATTCGCCCGGGTGCGCGGGCTGGATCACTGGTTGCGGGGCTGTGCGCCCGTTCGCCTCCGGCCGGGTCTGCACGGGCTTCGCGCCCGGCCCTAACGGCCGAGTCGCCTGCCGAGGTCGTGTGCCGCCTCAGCCAGGCCCTTGCCGAGCGCCGCCAGGCCACGCTCGGGACGGCGCCTTTGCCGCTGGCGGGCACGCACGAGTACGAGTGCTCCGGCGGCGGCGCCTCCCACAACCATCGCGGCGGCCGGCCGGCCCCAGTTGCGCGGGTCGCGCATCGCGCCGAGCTCCCAGTCGGCAAGCTCGCCGGCAGCGGCGTCCGTGAGCTCGGAGAGTCCGCGCTCGAGCCGGTCGCTCAACCCCTCGGAAGGCTCGACAGGCACCAGCGCCGAGCGCAGCAGAGCGTCCATGTCCATCGCCTCACTCATCCTCGGACTCCTTCAGCCCTTGCTCCAGTTGCTTTATCGCCCGATGGATCAACACCTTGGTGGCCCCTTCGGAGCGGTCGATTGCCCGCGCGATCTCGCGGTTGTCCATACCCAGCGCGAAGCGCATGATGAGAGCCTCGCGGCGATCCTCCGGAAGCTGCGACACGCCGTCAAGCACCTCTCGAAGCTCCTGGCGCCCTTCCGCCAGCTCCGCGGTGCTGTGCGGTGCCGACACCACGGCCGCGTCCTCCAGCTGGGTCTGTGGCCGGCGCGAGCGGTCCCTGTAGTAGTTGGCCGCGAGGTTGTGGGCGATCCGGATCAGCCACGGCCGCAACGGACGCCCGTGCGATTCGCGCTGTGCCCGCTCGAAGTGACGGTAGGCCTGCAGGAAGGTCTGCTCCGTGAGGTCCTCCGCATCGTGGTGGTTGCCGACGCGGTAGTACGAGTAGCTGTAGACGTCCCGCAGATGGGAGCGGTAGAGCTCCGTGAACTCGCTGTCCAACCGCCGCTTGTTCGCGTCTTGGTGCACTCATGGCCAGCCTACCCGGGAGATCGCAGACGGCTTCTCAGGCCGCGTAGGTCTCCGCCCCCTCTTGGTTCACCGGCGCCGGCTCGGATTGCATCGGGCCCCCCAGCCACGCCCACTGCAGCTCGACGCACGGCCATATCCGGTGCGTGACCTCCGCGGCCAGATGCGGCGGCGGCGCCTCGACCCGGGGATAGGTGAGCGCCCGACCACAACGGATGCTCACCCGCACGGGCCTGATTCGCCAGCCGCGCCGCGCCCGCTCGGTCCCGGCCACGGCGATCGGCACCACCGGCGCGCCGCTCTCGAGCGCCAACCTGCCCACACCGCGCCTGGGCTCCTTCAGTGGACCGCACCGGTGACGGGTGCCTTCCGGGAAGATCACCACCGCCTCGCCCCGCTCGAGCAGGTCAAGGGCGGTGGTCAGAGCCTCCTCATCGGACTCGCCCCGCCTGACCGGGAAGGCCCCGAGACAGTTGAGGAACCACCCCACGGCGCGACTGTGGAAGATCTCCCGCTTGGCCATGAAGTAGATCGGGCGTCGCACGCAGGTCCCGATCACGAAAGGGTCGAGAAAGCTGCGGTGGTTGGCGGCCAGGATCACCCTGCCGGCGGGGATGTGCTCGCGCCCCGTCCGGCGAATCCGGAAGTAGAGGTGCAACGCAGGCTGCGCGAGCGCCCGGAACGGCCAGTAGACGAGCCGGTTCACGCCGCGACGACGGATGCGCTCGTGGTGGAGCGTGAGCCTCTCTGCGTCGGGTCTCTGCATGACCTGTGCTACCCGCATCGGGTGGCGCCGTTACGCTCCCCGTCCAGTGGAGCTGCGGCGAAGCCTCAACGGGGCACTGGCAGGGGGCGTGGCCGCCGCGGTATGGGCGGCGCAGCAGCCACTCGACAAGCGCGCCTTCGGTAGCTCGATGGACGACATCGAGCTCTTGGGCAAGGCCGTGGCCCACGGCCGGGCGTGGCCGCTACCGGGGGTGGCGCTTCACGTGCAGAACGGCGCGGCGTTCGGTGTCCTGTATGCCCAGCTCCGGCGCTTCGTGCCGGGCCCGGCGCCGGTGGTGGGCCTCGGCGCCGCTATGGTCGAGCACCTGGCCACGTGGCCGCTGGTCGGCGTCGTGGACCGGTTGCACCCGCGCCGTGGCGAGCTTCCTCGGCTCAAGGGCGACCGGCGCGCGTTCTGGCAGGCCACCTGGCGCCACGCGGTGTTCGGCCTGGTGGTCGGCGCGCTCGAGCGGAGGCTCAATCCGGACATGGACGAAGAGCGGCCCGTCGTGCCCGTGTCCTCCAACGGACACGGGAGCATGGAGGCGGCGGTAGGCGTCGCCTAGCAGCTGCAAGAGCCCACCCTCGGACTCGAACCGAGAACCTCTCCATTACAAGTGGAGTGCTCTACCAATTGAGCTAGGCGGGCAGCGGCATCCACGCGATCACGATAACCCCGCCGTCGGGACGTAGGATCGCACCCTCCAGGGTCGCCCGGGGGGCTGGGTGGTCAGGCCAGGGAGTTGTGCAGCCGCTGGTTCGAGGGCGGTTCTCGCTCTCGCAGGTGGCGTGCCCGGCGCCCCCCCGCAAGGGCGCCGTGCCGGCCGTTCGTGGTCAGGCTCTCGAGCCGAAGCGCCCGCGGAAGCCGAACCCGCCGCTCGGAATGCCCGCGAGCAGGATCAGTATCGCCGCGACGATGCCGACGATCGCGCTACCGGTGATGGCGACCAGCAAGAGGTATGCCAGAGCCGCCACGACCAGTGTGATAATCAAACCGATCATTATCGCTTCCTCCTTGAATCGATAGTGGGCCACCCCCTTAGTACCCCCCAGGACATTGGCCCAAACTGCACAAGGCCTGGTCAGGCGAGCACCTCGCGCGAGGCCAGGTGCGCCCCGACCTTCCGCTTCACCCGCTGGAGCGCGTTGTCCACGGTCTTCGTGTCGCAAGCCAGCTCTTCGGCCACGACCTCGTAGGAGTGGCCGTCGAGGTAGAGCGAGAGCACGGAGCTCTCCAGTTCGGAGAGCACGCTCGACAGGCAGGCCACGAGGCTGTGCAGCTCCTCGCTCGAGATGGCCTGGTTCGCCGGGTCGTGGACCCGGGGGCCGGGCAGCATCTCATCGAGGGTGGGGTCGCTGTCACCCCCCGCGGCGGCGGGCGCCTGGGAGAAGGAGACGTACTCGTTCAGCGGGGTGTGCTTGTTGCGCGTGGAGGTCTTCACCGCGGTGATGATCTGGCGCGTTATGCATAGCTCCGCGAAGTTGCGGAAGCTCGACTCGCGGTCGGTGCGGAAGTCCCGCACCGCCTTGTAGAGCCCGACGAGACCCTCCTGAATCAGGTCGTCGGAGTCACCTCCGATGAGGAAGTACGAGCTCGCCTTCAGTCGGACAAAGCCGTAGTAGCGCTTGACGATGCGGTCGTAGGCATCGGGTCTACCCTGCTTGGCCAGGGCGATCAGGTAGTTATCCTCAAGCTCACCTTTAGCCTGGGACCTTGCTAGGGGGGACTGGGAGATAGATGCAGCCACGAACGCTCCTTCTGGCCCTCGTGCGGACCTGAAGCTCATGGCGCGCTACCTCCCCTGGCGGCGCCCGGAAACCGAAGCGAGCCTCAGGCTCTACTCCAGCGTTATTGCGCGCAAGTATGGCCGCGTTATGTGTCCCCGTCAACCCCCACCGCGGAAGTGCAGGATTCCGTACACGAGCGCCGCCGCGGCGGTGGACACGTTGAGGGAGCCCACGCGGCCCCGCTGGGGCAGGGCAATCAGGGCGTCGCAGGCGGCGGCCACCCGCGGGCGAAGACCCTTGCCCTCTGATCCGAGCACCAGCACGACCCTGCCGCGATAGTCCGGCTGGTGGTAGGGCACGGCCGCCTCCGAGGCCTCGGCGCCGTAGACCCAGGCTCCCGCCTCCTGTGCCCGGGCGAGCCAGTTGGCCAGGTTCGGGACCTGTGCCACCGGCAGGTGCTCGACCGCCCCCGCGGAGGCCTTGCAGGCCGCTGGGGTGACCTCCGCCGATCGGCGCTCCGGGATCACGACGCCCGCCGCCCCGGCCGACTCGGCCACCCGGCAGACCGCCCCCAGGTTATGGGGGTCCTGGATCTCGTCCAGACAGATCACGAGCGCGTCCGCCTGGTCGAGCAGCCGCGCGACATCCACGTATGGATACGGTCCCGCGTCTGCACAGACGCCCTGGTGATCGGGCGATCCGCAAAGCCGCTCGAGCGCTGATGCGTCTACCCGTTCCGCGTCGACCCGGGATAGCCACTGCTCGCCCGCGGCGGCGGGGCTTGCCCAGACCCGCTTCACATCGCGCCGGCCGCGCAGCGCCTCACGAACCGGGTTGCGCCCGTAGACGATCACCCTCTACGTACGAGCCGAGCACCCTCGGGGGTGTCGCGCACCTCGTAGCCCATCTCCGCCAGCTCCTCCCGCTTGCGGTCCGCTCGCTCGAAGTCGCGCGAGCCGCGGGCCTCCTCCCGCTCCTCCAGCAGCCTCCGGGCGTTGGCGTCAAGCCCGTCCTCATCGGGCTCCAGGAGCTCTTCGAGGCCGAGGACGTGGAGCATCTCGAGCAGACGCCCGGTCCCGACGCGCTCCCCGTGCTCGAGCCGGCGGTTTGCCTCGCTTACCCAATCGAATACGACGGCTCGCGCGGCGGGGGTGTTGAAGTCCTCAGCCAGCGCGTCGAAGAAGCGCTCCGCGCACTCATCGATCCCCGCGGGGTCGGGCGCGCCAGGGTCTAGCCGCCGGCCGAGCTCACGTATGCGCTCCGCCGCCCGTGCCGCCTCGAGGAGCGCGTCGTTCGAGAACGCGAGGGGTTGGCGGTAGTGCCCCGAGATGAAGTACATGATGAGCGCGTCGCGGCCGTGCTCGTCGAGCGCGCGGTGGAGCAGGCTGATGTTGCCCACGGACTTCGCCATCTTCTCGCTGCCGATCTGCACCATCCCGTTGTGCATCCAGATGCGTGCGAGTGGTCGGCCGCGCGCCGCCTCGGTCTGGGCGATCTCGTTCTCGTGATGCGGGAAGACGAGGTCGTTGCCTCCGCCGTGTATCTCGAAGTCGGTGCCGAGCAGTTCCTCCGCCATCGCCGAGCACTCGATGTGCCAGCCGGGGCGCCCCTCCCCCCAGGGCGCGGGCCACGCGGTGTCCTCGCCCTCCTTGTGCCCCTTCCAGAGGGCGAAGTCCGCCGGGCTCTCCTTCAGCTCCGCCGCGTCGTCGCCCTCGGCCTGCGTCATCTCCTCCGGCGAGCGGTTGGAGAGCTTGCCGTACTCCGCGAAGCTGCCGACCCTGAAGTAGACGTCGCCCCCGGCGGCGTAGGCGTGGCCCGAGTCGATCAAGACACGGATGAGCTCTACGATGGCATCGACCGAGTCGGTGGCGAGCGGCTCGTGGTCGGGCCTGCCGAGCCCGAGCCGGTCGGTGTCCTCGATGTAGCGCGCGGTCATCTCCGCCGCCAGCGCGTCACTTGCCACCCCGGCGGCCTGCGCGGCCTCGTAGATCTTGTCGTTGACGTCGGTGATGTTCTCGACCAGCGTGACCTTGATGCCCTCGTGCTCGAGGAACCGCTTGAGCAGCGCGAAGACCACGAAGGGGCGGGCGTTTCCCACGTGCACGCGCCCGTACACGGTCGGGCCGCAGGTGTAGATGCCCACATGGCCGGGCACGCGCGGGTCGAGCGGCGTGAGTCCTCCCCTCAGGCTGTCGTGGAGCCGAACCTCGCGCACGGAGCTCAGGCTACGGCTCAAGCCCGCTCGACCGTCGCGCTGGCGAGCGCAGCGATGCCCTCGTCGCGTCCGATGAAGCCCATGCCCTCGTTGGTCGTGAACTTGACGTTCACGTCGAGCGGCTGGATGCCGATGGCGTCGGAGAGCGCGCCTCGCATCGACTCGCGGTGAGGGCCGAGCTTCGGCCGTTCGCAGATCACCGTCGAGTCCACCTGGAGCACCGTCCAGCCGTGCCCGTGAAGGAACCCACACACCTCGCGCAGGAGGGCGATCGAGTCGGCGTCGCGCCAGCGCTCGTCGGTGTCCGGGAAGTGCAGCCCGATGTCTCCCAGTCCGGCTGCGCCGAGCAGGGCGTCGATCACCGCGTGTGTGAGCACGTCGGCGTCTGAGTGACCCACCGGGCCGCGTGCCGCGCCGGGCACCTCCACGCCGCCGAGCACGAGCGGCCGTCCTCCGGCGAGCCGGTGGGAGTCGTACCCGATGCCCGAGCGGAAGCTCATGAGCTCACGCTATCCGAGCGGCTCGAGACGCCGCCGGCGGCGGTCGAACACAGCCAGCTCGCGCACGCCCAGCCCGGCCAGCCACTCAACCGCCCGCTCGTACTCGTGGCCGACGTGCTCCGGGACGTGGGCGTCGCTCGAGAGTGCAACCGGATGACCGGCTTCCAGGCACATCTGAAGAAAGGCGGCGTCCGGATAGATCTCGCCCACGGGCTTGCGCAGCCCCGCGGTGGAGACCTCGATCGCCACGTCGGACTCGGCGATCCCCTCCAGGGCCAGTTCGTAGAAGCGTCGGCGATCGCCCTCGGGAAGCGGCGCGCCGCTTCCCCAGACCTTCACGAGGTCAGGGTGGGCCAGGATGTCGAAGAGGCCGCTGCGCGCTGCCTCACCGAGATGCTCGAAGTACCGTCGCCACACCCGCTCGGGGTCACCCGAGCGCCAGACGTCCCATGGCGTGCCGCGCATGTCTACCGCCTCGTCGCGCAGGAAGTGGACCGAGCCCACCACGTAGTCCCACTCCCGGGCATCGAGCAGGTTGGCGGTGCGGTCCTCGCGCCCTGGCAGGAAGTCGGCCTCTATCCCAAGGCGAAGGTCGGTCCCCTCGCGCACGAAGGCGCAGTAGGCGTCGATGTCGTCGTGGGCGTTCTGCCGCCACCAGGGGTGGGTCCAGACGTCCAGCGCCTGCACGAAGCGGTGCACGTGCTCGGCTACCCCCAGCTCCTCGATCCCACGGGCGGAGGCCGCCTCGCGGTAGCGATCGACGTTGGCCGCGGTGAAGTACTCGGACGCCGGGGTGCCCTCGTGGTCGGGGCGCAGGTGCACGTGGTAGTCGGTGAGCACGGCTACGTCGCCCGCGAGGCCAGCAGGGCCTCCGCGAGCCTCAGGTCGGTCGCGGTCGTGACCTTCAGGTTCTCCGCCGTGGCCTCCACCACCGCGATCGTTCCGCCGGCGGCCTCGACCAGGGAGGCGTCGTCGGTGGCAGCAGCAAGCGTCTCGGCGCCCACGTCGAGGGCGTTGCGAAGTGTCGCGGCCCGGAACACCTGGGGTGTCTGCACCGTCCAGAGCACGGAGCGGTCGAGCGTGCGAAGCACCCGGCGGTGCACATCGGCCTCCTTGATGGTGGCGGGGACCGGGGCTGCGGCGATCACTCCATCCGTGTCACCCTCCCGCAGCGCGAGCAGGCAGCGTTCCACGAGGTCGCGGGTGAGCAGCGGACGGGCGGCGTCGTGCACCACCGCCACCGCCGCCTCGGGCGCCACGGCGAGAGCCGCCCGCACGGAAGCCGAGCGTGACGCACCGCCCTTCACCCGGTCGGGGGGCGCCTCATATCCGGCGGGCACGGCCACGACGACGCGGTCGCAGACCGTGGCCAGCACCTCCACGCTCCATTCGAGCAGCGGACGGCCGGCCAGAACGACGAACGCCTTGGGTCGGTCGACTCCAAGGCGTTCGCCGCTTCCGCCGGCGGGAACGACCCCGACGACGGTCAAGTGACCGGACTACGCGGTCGCCGCCGCGCCGTTGCGGCCGACGTGGGCGTTCTCGATGAGGGAGTCGAGGTGGTCCTCCGACTCATCCTCCTCCATCTCGAGCGCGTACATCAGCTCTGAGGCGAGAATCTTCTTTGCACGGGTGTACATCTGCTTCTCGCCCGTCGAGAGCCCTTTCTCGGCCTCGCGGATGGCGAGGTTGCGAACCACCTCGGCGAGCTCGAAGACGTCGCCCGTCTTGATCTTCTCGCGGTTGTGCTTGAAGCGCCGGTTCCAGTTCTTTGGCATCTGGCTGACGTCGTCGCGGAGGACAGCAAGCACCTTGGCCACCGCCTCCTCCCCGATCACGCGCCGGAGCCCGGCTCGGCCGGCGTTCTCACACGGCACCATCACCGTCATGTCGTTGTGCAGGATCTGAATCGTCAGGTACTGGCGCTTCTCCCCCAGGACCTCCTTCTTCTCCTTCTTCAGAACCTTGCCCGCCCCGTGGTGCGGGTACACGACATGGTCTCCCACCTCGTATTCGATATGGGGTACCTCTCGAGTGATCTCGAGGTCCGCGAAATCTTGCTCAATCGCCGTTTCGGAAATGACGTTCCCTCCTAGTTCGAAACCCCGCGGCGTCGCTGCCCCGAGGTACTCATTCAGGTTTGCAGATATCGGTCCACGAGGTTGATCTCCTGCAGGCGCCGGAGACCCTCGCGGATGTCCTTGGCACGCATGTCTCCCACACCCTCGACCATCTCCAGCTCACCGTCGCTGGCGGCCAGGATCTCGTCCAGCCCTCCGAACTCGCCCACGATGCTGTGGACCACCAGCCTCGGCAGTCGCGGGATGCGCCCGAGGATGCGGTGACCCCGCGGCGAGACGGGATGGTCAAGGGTGTTGAGCTTGCGGTCATAGCCGAGCAGCTCGGCCAGCCTGCCGAAGTCGAGCAGGTCCTGGTGGGGCAGCCGGGCGAGCGAGTCGAGCACACTCGCGAAGTTCTCTTCCGTGGGCTCGGCCATGTAGTCCTGCACGAGCGCGGACTTGTCGGTGGCGACGCCCACCATCGTCTCCTCCAGCTGCATCTCGATCAGTCGGCCCTCGGCGCCGAGCTCCACGATGTAGCGCTCGATCTCCACCGCCATCCGGGTCACAAGCTCGCTGCGCTGAAGCACGGTGAGCACGTCATGAAGGGTTACCCCGCCCTCGAACTCGAGGGCCGTGAGCCGCGTTGAGACCTTGTCGAGCCGGCTGCGGTACTTGTCGAGGGTGGCCAGCGCCTGGTTGGCCTTCGCGAGCACGACGGGAATGTCCTCGAGGATGTACTTCGCACCGTCGAGGTACAGGGAGACCACGCTGCGGGCCTGTGACACCGCGATCACGAGCGCATCGGTCTGCTTGGAGACGCGCTCGGCGGTCCGGTGGCGGGTGCCCGTCTCGAGCGAGAGGATCGTGGGGTCTGGCATCAGCTGCACGTTGGCCCAGCCGATCTTCGTCCCGTTCGAGGAGAGGGTGATCGCGCCGTCCATCTTCGCGAGCTGGAAGAGGATCGCGGGCGTGTAGTCGACCTCCACCTTCAGGCCCCCCGAATAGAGAAAGGACAGCTCCTCGCTGTCCCCGATGCAGATCAGCGCGCCCGTGCGCGCCTGAACGATCGCGTCGACCCCCTCCCTGACGGCGGTGCCGGGGGCGATCATCTCGAGGGCCCTTACGAGCCGGGGTTCCTGGCGAGCCTCAAGCTCTGCGACGTCATCCCCAGCGAAAGGCACCCGAGGCATTGTACGGCAAAGGAGCCGGAAATGTCCCCTTTTCGGCTCTGGGCCGGGGAATCGAGCACCCGAGTGGCCTCAGGCGGCGCGCGCAGAGCGGCTCCCGGCCCGCCCCAGGCCCGCCCGCAGAGCCGCGCGGAGGTCGGGCAGGGCCTGGCCCGGGGCGAGCACGCCATCGAGGCCGAACTTGGCGGCCTCGGCCAGGCGGCGGTCCGGATGCGAGGTGTGGCGCAGCTCACCGGTCAGACCTAGCTCGCCGAAGGCGGCGAGCGGCTTGTGGCCGCAGCCGAGCGCCACCCCCCTCGAGGCCGATGCCACCGCGAGCGCCACGGCGAGGTCGGCGGCGGGCTCGTCCACCCGCACGCCGCCGGCCAGCGACACGAAGACGTCCGCCGAGCCCACCGCCAGACCGGCATGGCGGGCAAGCACCGCGAGCACGAGAGCCAGCCGGTTGCGGTCCACCCCGTTGGCCATGCGGCGGGGTGGCACGAGCTCGGTGGGGGCCACGAGTGCCTGGACCTCCACGAGCAGCGGGCGCGATCCCTCCATCGCGCACAGCACCACGGATCCGGGAGCGCGCGTGGCCTCAGCCACGAAGCGGGCCGAGGCGTCCTCCACCTCGACGAGGCCCTCGTCACGCATCTCGAACACGCCGGCCTCGTTCGTGGAGCCAAAGCGGTTCTTCAGCGCCCGCACCGTGCGGTAGGTGCGCTCTTGCTCGCCCTCGAAGCTGAGCACGCAGTCCACCAGATGCTCGAGCACCCGCGGGCCGGCCAGCGCTCCCTCCTTGGTCACGTGGCCCACGAGGACGACGGCCACTCCACGACCCTTGGCCACGCGCATCAAGCGGCCCGCCACCTCCCGGATCTGGCCAACGGAGCCAGGCGCTCCGGAAAGCGCTGATGCGTGAAGCACCTGCACGGAGTCCACAACGCACACCTCCGGCCGCTCCGCCTCGATCGTGGCCACCACGGCATCCAGGTCGGTCTCCGCCACGATCGGCACGGCCAGCGCGCCCTGCCCGAGGCGCTCGGCGCGCAGGCGCACCTGGGCGGCGGACTCCTCCCCTGACACATAGAGCACCCGGTGCCCGGCCGCGGCCAGGTTCCCGAGCGCGCTCGTGGTGATCGTCGACTTGCCTATCCCGGGCGAGCCTCCCAGCAGCACCAGCGAGCCCGGCACCACGCCTCCGCCCAGGACGCGATCGAGCTCTCCGATCCCGGTCGAGAGCCGTCCGATCCGCGGCGCCTCGACCTGGCCGAGGGGGACCGGGGTCAGGGCCTTGGCCGAGCGGCGTCCCCGGTCGGCGCCGCTCGGGGCGGCGCGCGCCTCCTCCACGAAGGTGTCCCACTCCGCGCAGCCGGGACAGCGGCCGTGCCACTTGACGCTCTCATGCCCGCAGGAGGAGCACGCAAAGACGGTGGCGGAAGCAGCCATGCCCCAAAGCTAGGGTCGCGGGTGGACGTTCTCGCCCCCCTGGCTCTTGGGGGCCGTACCATGGCGGCATGCGCGTCCGCGTCGCGGTCCTGGCGGCGGCCCTCCTTGTGCTGCCCGCGGCCGCGGCCGATGCCCGCTCCTCCTATTGCTCGCCGACCGGCGACTACTGCACGAGCGTGCAGAAGAAGCGCGGCGACGCTCTGCTGAGGGTCGCCACCTTCAGCTTCCGCGGCCGGGTGCGGTTATGCGTGCGAGCCCCCGAAGGTGCGGCCACCTGCAAGCGCTTTCGGCTACTGAAGGGACACGGGGGCATCTTCGCCTCGACGAAGAGCTGGAAGCGCCACTTCCCTGACAAGGGGCGCGGTGTGTACCGCGTGCGGTGGCAGATCGCGGGCGCAAACCCGGGCCCGCGGCTGTCATTCCGGCGCTGAAACCGCGGGAGGAGCGCAGCCCGATCGTCGATCGGGCGAGCACCGCACCAATCGATGCGCCGTTCGCAAGCTTCGTTGCGCTCCGTCCGGGCGCCGCGCTGGGATCTCGCGCCATGGATCCCGCCCTGGCCTCGCTCACGTCGGCCGAGTACCTGGCGGTGGACGTGGAGACCAACGGCCTCGGCGGAGACCGGTGCGAGCTCACGGAGATCGGCAGCGTGCTCGTGGGGGGCGGTGAGCTTCACGAGACGTGGCAGTCGCTCGTTCGCCCGGTGCAGCCGCTGACCCGCGGGATCGAGCGCTTCACGGGCATAACGCAGGGCATGGTGGACGCCGCCCGCCCTCCGGCGGAGGTTCTCCCGGTGGTTGCCGAGGCCCTCGACGGACGCGTGCTCGTGGCACACAACGCGAGCTTCGATGCCCGGGTGCTGCGGCAGGCCTTCGAGCGCTGCGGGATCGCTTGGCCAAAGCCGCCCGTTCTGTGCACGGTGGCGATCGCCCGCAGGTTCGCTCCGCTCGTGAGGCAGCGCAAGCTTGCGCTGCTCGCGGAGGCCCTCGGCATCGAGGTGGAGGGCGTTCACCGCGCGCTGCCCGACGCCTTGACCTGTGCGCGGGTCTTCTGTGCCCTCTTCCCCAAGCTGTGTGCCAACGCGAGCAGCATCTCCGAGGCTGCTGCGCTGTTGCGCTCGAGGCGTGCCGGGCGCCGCCACGCACGACCCACCGGAGGGCGGCGCTCTGTCGAGGAGCGCCCGGACCTGTCGAAGCTGCCCGACGATCCCGGGGTCTACATCTTCCGCGACGAGTGGGGGCGCCCACTCTACGTGGGCAAGTCGGTGTCCCTTCGGAGCAGGGCGCGCTCGCACTTCTGTGCCCCGTCCGGTTGGACGGAGCGCGCCGAGCTGGTGGATTACCGCCCGACGCACTCCGAGCTCGGCGCTCTCGTCCTGGAGAACCAGCTGATCAAGCAGTGGCAGCCGCCCGGCAACCGGCAGCTCAAGCACACCGACGGTTGGGTCTACCTGCGCTGCCGCCTGGACATTCCCTACACGGTGCTCGAGGTGTCAGCCGAGCCCGCGGCCGGGCGGGCGGTGAGCGTAGGTCCGCTGCGCGGCAGGCAGCCCGCGGGCGAGCTCGCCGACCACCTGACCTCGCTGTTTCGCCTCCGTCACTGCGGACGGACCATGAAACGAAGGGAGCATCCTTCGATCTATGGTCAGATGGGGCGCTGCTGCTCGCCCTGCCTGGGCGATCTCGACCCCACCGCCTATCGCCGG
>DASZCV010000162.1:0-5801 GCA_035942755.1 Thermoleophilaceae bacterium | reverse complement strand
CGTTGAGGTGGTCCGCCCGCGCGTGCTCACCCATCAGGAACGAGCCCGGGTAGAGCAT
Source organism: Thermoleophilaceae bacterium (assembly GCA_035942755.1). Taxonomy (GTDB): domain Bacteria; phylum Actinomycetota; class Thermoleophilia; order Solirubrobacterales; family Thermoleophilaceae; genus JAAYBF01. The sequence continues at coordinate 5,743 of DASZCV010000162.1, read as the reverse complement.
GACCACCTTGGCGCCCATCGATCCGCCGACCCACTCGACGGTGCCCTCGGCCTCGACGATGGCACGCTTGGTGTTGAGGTTGTAGACGTCCTTCGACCAGTTCTGGACGGTCGTGTAGCGGGCCTTTGCGCCCTCCTTGACGAAGATCTCGACCACGGCCGAGTGCATCGAGTTGACGCTGTAGGTCTGAGCCGTGCAGCCCTCGATGTAGTTCACCTCGGAGCCCTCGTCGGCGATGATCAGGGTGTGCTCGAAGGTGCCCTCGTTGGCGCCCTCCATGCGGAAGTAGGCCTGCAGCGGCAGGTCCACCTTGACGCCCTTGGGCACGTAGAGGAAGGAGCCGCCCGACCAGACAGCGCCGTGAAGCGCGGAGAACTTGTTGTCCTGCGGCGGGACGCACTTCTTCATGAAGTACTCCTGCACCAGCTCGGGGTACTCCGTCACGGCGGTGTCCATCGAGCAGAAGAGGATCCCGAGGTCGGCGTACTCCTTCTTGAGGTTCTCGTAGACCGGCTCCTGGCGCCACGTGCCGACCACGCCGGCGAGGTGCTCGCGCTCGGCCTCGGGGATGCCGAGGTCCTCGTAGGTCTTCTTCATCTCCTCCGGGACCTCGTCCCAGGAGTCGTAGCGGCCGGCCTCGGGCGGGCTGTAGAGCACCAGTTCCTCGAGGTCGAGGGAGGAGAGGTCGACGCCCCAGGTCGGGACCGGCTTGCGCTGGAAGATCTCGAGCGACTTGACGCGCAGGTCGCGCATCCACTGGGGCTCGCCCTTGACCTTGGAGAGCTCGGCGACGACCTCGCGCGAGAGGCCCTTCTTGGCGATGAGCTGGCCCTGCTCGTCCTCGACGATGGGGCTTGACGGGGGGATTCGTGTTTTGTCGTTGGCTGCCATCGTGTCCTAGCGTCGGGTCCGGATCTCCGCTCTCGGCGGTCGGATATAGGATTCTAGCGCCTCGGCTCGGCGGATACGCGCCGATAGGTCGTTTCGGCCGCAGAGTTAGGGTACCCTAACTCCCTGTGTGCAAGCTCCTTCCGATCCTCGGCATGCTCGTGGCGGCGGCCTTGTCCGGGTGCGGCTTCGGTGCGGACGGGGGACCCGGCGAGCTGACGATCTACTCCGGCCGTGAGCAGGACCTCGTGGGGCCGCTCCTGGATCGCTACGCAAAGGAGGAGGGCGTGGACATCAAGGTCCGCTACGGCACCACCCCCGAGATCGCCGCCACCTTGAACGAGGAAGGCGACCGCAGCCCCGCCGACGTCTTCTTCTCGCAGGACGCGGGCGCCCTCGGGTCGCTTCAGGCGGAGGGCCGTCTGGAGCGACTTCCGGCGGCCATTCTCGACCGGGTGGACAGCCGTTTTCGCTCGCGCCAGGGCGACTGGGTCGGGATCTCCGGGCGCGCGCGGGTGGTGGCGTACAACAGGGAGCGCGTGAAGGAGTCAGATCTCCCGCGCTCGGTCCTGGGATTGACCGCGCCGAGGTGGAAGGGCAAGGTGGGCTGGGCGCCCACCAACGCCTCCTTCGAGTCCTTCGTGACCGCGCTGCGCAAGACCCAGGGCGAGGGCGGGGCGGAGCGGTGGCTCCGCGCGATGAAGGCAAACGACACCCAGGTCTACGAGAACAACGTGGCCATCCGCGACGCGGTGGCCAAGGGCGAGATCGAGGTTGGCCTGATCAACCACTACTACGTTGCCGAGGCCCGTGCGCAGGAGGGCCCCGACTACCCGGTGGACATCTACGAGCCGCCGGGAGGCGACCCGGGAGCCCTCGTGAACGTGGCGGGCGCCGCGGTGATCGCGGGGGCCGAGCACCGGGAGGCGGCTCGCGACTTCATCTCCTTCCTGCTCTCGCGGAAGGCTCAGCGCTACTTCGCCGAGCGCACGAAGGAGTACCCGCTGGCGGCGGGGGTGAGGCCCGAGCCCGGCCTCGTGCCTCTCTCCTCGATCAGGCAGCCAGACGTGGACCTGGCTGACCTGGCCGACCTCCAGGGCACCGTCGATCTGCTCGAGCGGACGGGGGTCCTGTAGAGGCGCGCAGCGCCACGCCGCTCGTCCCGCCCGTGGGCGAGGCGCTCCCTCGCGCGCGCCGCAGCCGGCCGCCGCGGGCGTTGCTGGCGGTGGGCCTCGCTATAGGCGCCGCCACCGCCCTGCCCGTGGCCTACCTGGCCATCACGGTCGGGGACTCGCTCGATCAGGCAGTCGACACCCTGTGGCGCGAGCGCACCCTGCGCCTCGTGCTCCGCAGCGTGGGCCTCGCGGGGGCCGTCACCGTGCTGGCGGTGGCACTTGCGCTGCCGCTCGCGTGGCTGACCGCGCGCACGGACCTGCCGGGCAGGCGCGCCTGGACGGTGCTAACGCTGTTGCCCCTGGTGATCCCGAGCTACATCGGGGCCTACTTGATCGTGTCAGCGCTCGGTCCGCGCGGTCTCGTGCAGGACCTGCTGGCCGGGCCGTTCGGGGTGGAGCGGCTGCCCTCGATTTACGGCTTCCCAGGCGCGCTGCTCACGCTCGTGCTGTTCACCTACCCACTGGCGTTGATCACGATCCGCGCGGCCATGAGCCGGCTCGACCCGCAGCTCGAGGAGGCCGCGCGCGGCATGGGCCGCTCCGGCTGGCAGACATACCGCAGCGTCGTGCTCCCCCAGCTCGTGCCGGCGATCGGTGCGAGCGGGCTGCTAGTGGCGCTCTACGTGCTGCACGACTTCGGCGCGGTGTCGATCCTGCGCTTCGACTCCTTCACCCGTGTCATATACACCGCGTACGGCACCGGCAGCCGCACCTCGGCGGCGGCGTTGGCATCGCTGCTCGTGCTCGTGATGCTCGCCGTCCTGTGGCTGGAAGGGCGTGCCCGCGGCCGCTTGGCCTACCACCGCAGCGCGCCGGGGACCGCGCGGCCGCCGGCGACCGTGGCGCTCGGGCCCTGGCGGTGGCCGGCGCTCGCGTTCTGCTCCGCGGTCGTGCTGCTGGCGCTCGCACTCCCTGTGGGAGTGCTCGTGTACTGGTCGCTGCAGAGCGTGGCGGGCAGCCCGGACTGGGCGGCGATCGGAGCGGGGGCGGGCAACTCGCTGATAGCGGCCGGCATGGCGGCCGCCGTGGCCGCGCTGTGTGCCCTCCCCGTCGCACTGCTCTCCGTGCGATTCCCCGGCATGGCCAGCGGCCTCGCCGAGCGCGCGAGCTATGCCGGCTACGCCCTTCCGGGCGTGGTGGTGGCGCTGGCGCTCGTCTTCTTCGGCACGCGCGTCGTGCCGGTGCTCTACCAGTCCCTTGCGATGCTCGTGTTCGCGTGGGTCGTGCTCTTCCTCCCGCAGGCGATCGGCTCGACTCGCGCCTCCCTGCTGCAGGTGTCGCCCAGGGTCGAGGAGGCCGCGCGCGCAATGGGCCGCAGCCCGCTCGACGTGCTTCGCACCGTCACCACGCCCCTCGCAGCCAGCGGCGTGATGGCGGGCGCGGCGCTCGTGTTCCTGACGGCGGTGAAGGAGCTCCCGGCGGCGCTCATCCTCGCCCCGATCGGCTTCGAGACCCTCTCGACGGAGATCTGGGGCGCCACGAGCGTGGGCTTCTTCGAGCGGGGCGCGGTGCCGTCGCTCGTTCTGCTGCTGGTGTCGGCGCCTCCGCTCTATCTCCTGACCGCGCGCGGGCGTTGAGGAACGAGTGCGCGGCTTGCCTACGATGGACGCGCGATGAGCGTCATCAGGAGCGAAGGGCTCGCGAAGTCCTTCCACGGCAAGCGGGCGGTGGCCGGTCTGGATCTGCACGTGGAGCGGGGGGTGGTATGCGCCCTGCTCGGCCCGAGCGGCTGCGGGAAGACCACCACCCTGCGCCTGATCGCCGGCTTCGAGCGACCGGACGCCGGACGCGTGCTGGTCGGGGAGCAGCTGGTGGCAGGGGAGGGCACGTTCGTTCCTCCGGAGCGGCGGCGGATCGGGATGGTCTTCCAGGATTACGCGCTCTTCCCGCACCTGACGGTGGAAAGCAACGTGGCCTACGCGCTCGGGCGCTCTCCGGACCGCGCACGCGTCTGGGAGGTGCTCTCGCTCGTCGGCCTCGAGCGCCTGGCCGGTAGCCACCCCCATGAGCTTTCGGGCGGTGAGCAGCAGCGGGTGGCGCTCGCGCGCGCGCTGGCCCCGACTCCCGAGGTGATCCTGCTGGATGAGCCCTTCTCCAACCTCGATGCCGCCTTGCGCATGCGGGTGCGGCGCGAGTTGAGGGAGATCCTGGTGGAGGCCGGGGTCACGGCCCTCTTCGTGACCCACGACCAGGAGGAGGCGCTGTCCCTGGCGGACCGGGTGGCGGTCATGCGGGATGGACGGGTGGAGCAGGAAGGCACGCCGGAGGAGGTCTACGGGCGTCCCCGGACCCGCTGGGTCGCCGACTTCCTCGGCGACGCCGAGATCGTGCCCGGCACGGCCGCCGACGGCGCGGTGGAGTGCGAGCTCGGCCGCTTCCCGATTCCCAAGGAGCTCGAGGGGACCGTCGATGTGCTCGTGCGCCCGGAGTCCGTGGCTCTCGGCGCCGGACCGGCACCGGGGCGCGATCGCTCCCACGAGGGCGTCGTGGTGGCACGCGAGTACTACGGCCACGATCAGCTCGTGGTGGTGAAGCTGGCCTCGGGGCGCCGGCTGCGAAGCCGCAGCATGGGCTTTCCGATCTGGCACCCGGGCGACCGCGTTCGCGTCTGGATCGAGGGCCCGGTGAACGCGCTCGCCGCGGAGCGCGCCGGCGCCCAGGCCACGGCCATCAGCGCGGCTGATCCGGGTCAGTAGGAAACGAACTTGCCACCGTACGGGCCCTCTGAGACCGTGCCCGGATGGTCTGGGGCGCCCTGCTCACCGTCTACGTCGTCTGGGGCTCGACCTATCTCGCCATCAGGATCATGGTGGAGACGATGCCCTCCCTGCTCAGCGCCGGCGTCCGTTTCGCCGTGGCCGGGGCGATCTTCTACGCCGCGCTGAGGCTTCGCGGCGGGGCCGCCCGGATGGCGGTCACGCGGACGCAGGTGGGCGCTGCCGCGTTGGTCGGAACGCTGCTCTGCTTCGGCGGCAACGGCCTGGTCACGGTGGCCGAGGAGGACGTGCCCTCTGGCCTGGCGGCGCTGATCATCGGTGCCGTGCCGCTCTGGGTGGTCATCATGCGCCTGATCGACGGCGACCGGGTGCCCAAGGGCACGCTGGCTGGCGTGGGCGTTGGGTTCCTGGGCCTGGCGGTGCTCGTGCTTCCGGCGGATCGCCCGGACGATGCGCCGCTTCTCGGCATGCTCGTCATCGTGCTCGCCTCTATCTCATGGGCGGCCGGCTCCTTCTACTCGAAGCGCATGGACCTGCCCGCGGACACGCTCGTGTCCACCGCCTTTCAGATGCTGCTCGGAGGCGCGGCGATGATCGTCGTGGCCCTCGCGGCGGGCGAGGCAGCCGAGGTCGACCTCGGGGCGTTCTCCACCCGCTCGACGCTTGCCTTCGCCTATCTGATCGTGGCCGGCTCCCTCCTTGCCTTCACCGCCTATACCTGGCTCCTGCAGAACGCGCCGATCTCGACGGTCGCCACCTACGCCTACGTGAACCCGGTCATCGCGGTGGTGCTCGGCGCCCTGGTCCTCTCCGAGGAGGTCACGGTGACCGTGGTGGTGGGCGCCGCGGCCATCGTGCTGTCGGTGGCCGCCGTGGTGCGCCGCGAGTCCGCAGACCCGGCGCGGGCGGGCGCCGAGCGTGTGGAGCCTGTGGCCGCCCCCTCCTCGGCGCCCTGACGGTGTC
>DASZCV010000161.1:0-6975 GCA_035942755.1 Thermoleophilaceae bacterium | reverse complement strand
CCGCACGACCGGTACCCCCTGACCCTCGAGCAGGCCCGCGGTGAGCTCGATCCGCCTCTTCACACGGGGGTGCTGGGCGTGGGCGGTCAGGAAGACGGCGGACAGGGACGCGTGGTCGTGGCCCCACCTCCAGCCCTCGATTTCGTTGTGGTTTGCCTCCGGCAGCTCGCTCGCGAAGGCGGCCACCTTGGAGTTCTCGTTCAGCTGGGTCTTCCACCGCCACGCAGGTGCGGCGGTGGCCTCGGCGCCGTGCACCACGGGCAGGGTGTCCAGCAGGGCCCTGGCGATGTCGTCGGGCTCGGAGTGGGCGCCGACCTCCTCGAGCGTCGCGCCCGCGGCCTCGATCTCCTCCCGGAGCGCCGGCGCCGCGCCGCACAGGGCGGCACACTCGAGCGCACCCACGGTCATGTAGATGACCGAGGCCCGCGGCTGCATCCCCGAGGGAATGCCGATCACGGGGACCCCCTCCTCGCGTGCCCGGTCGGCCAGCGTGCCGCCCGTGGTGAGGGCCACCCTCTGGGCACCGACCTTGCCGGCGGCCTCGAAGCAGGCGAGCGTCTCCTCCGTGCGACCCGAGTAGCTGGCGCACAGAACGAGCGTGTCGGGCGTGAGCCAGGGCTCCGGCGAGTAGCCGCGCACCGTGCGGACGGGGCGCCTGGCGCGCGCTCCGATGGCAGCGGCTGCCAGGTCGCCGCCGATCGCCGAGCCGCCCATGCCACAGACCGCCAGGCCACCCGCGCGCTCGCGCCCCTCGATGCCCGCCGCCTCGACGCGCCAGAGGGCGTCGCCCAGCTGGTGCGGCTGCCCGAGCACGTCGTCGATCACGAGCCCGCCTCCACCACGGCGCCGGGCTGCACGCGCGACCCGGCGGCCACGACCGCGCCCGGCTCGACGCGCGCCCCGCTGCCGAGCAGGGCGCCCGGCTCGATGCGAGCGCGGTCCCCGACCCGGACGCGGTCGGCCAGCACGCTCTCGCGCACGATGCAGTCCGTTCCCACGAGCACGCGATCGTGGAGCACCGAGCGCTCCACAGTGGAGTCGGTGCCGACCGAGCAGTGGCTTCCGAGTACCGCCTGCGGGCCGATGTGCGCACCACTCGTGAGGCAGCCCGCTCCGATCAGCGATCCAGTGACGTCGCGTGGTGGAAGCGAGGACTCGGGACGCCCGCTCAGCAGGTCGTAGGTGGCCTCGAGGTAGCGCTCGGGCGTGCCGATGTCGATCCAGTAGCCGGATGCCTCATAGCCGTAGAGCGCTTGTCCGACTAGCGCGGGAAAGACCTCCCGCTCGAACGAGACGGCCCTGCCCGCGGGGATGCACGACTCCACGACCTCCCGCTCGATCACGTATGCCCCGGCGTTGATCCTGTCGGTGGGCGCGGGATCGTCTGACTTCTCGAGGAAGGCCTGCACCCGGCCCTCGGCATCGGTGGGCACGACGCCGTAGCTCAACACGTCCTCGACGCCGATGAGGGCAAGCGTTGCACGGGCGCCGGTCTGCCGGTGCTGCTCGAGCTGGGCGGTGAGGTCCATATCGGTGAGGACGTCGCCGTTCAGCACGAGCAGCCGCTCCTCGAGGAAGCCGCCGTCGCGGGCAAGTCGCACGGGCCCCGCCGTGCCCAGCGGCTGATCCTCGATGACGTAGCGCAGGCGCATGCCGTCGTAGATGTCGCCGAGCACGCCCCGCACGCCCTGGGAGAGAAACCCGCAGGAGAGGATCGTCTCCGTCACGCCGTGGGCGCGCAGCCAGTCGAGCATGAAAGAGAGGAAAGGGCGCCCGGCAAGCGGCATCACCGGCTTGGGCACGGTCTGCGTGAGCGGCCTCAGCCGGGTCCCGGCGCCACCTGCGAGGACTAGCGCCTGCATGTGAGGCCGGCCGCCCACATCAGCGACCTATGCCCTCATAGGCGAATCCGGCGGCCCGCAGCGCATCCCGATCCAGGAGGTTGCGGCCGTCCACGACGACCGGCGTGGCCATCCGGGCCTTCACCTCCCCCGCCCAGTCGAGCTCGCCGAACTCGGGCCACTCCGTCACGAGCACCGCCGCGTCGGCACCGTCGAGCGCCTCGAGCGCCGACCCGCAGATCCTGGCGCCCCCCAACATCTCGCTGGCATTCGCGGCCGCAACGGGGTCGTAGACCCGCACGTTCGCACCCTCGCCCTGGAGCCGTGCCGCCAGGACGAGGCTGGCAGCCTCACGCACGTCGTCGGTGTCGGGCTTGAAGGCCACGCCGAGCAGCGCGACCTCTCGGTTCACGAGCGGGCCGAGATGCTTCTGGAGCTTTCCGATGGTCCGGCGCTTCTGCAGCTCGTTGACCTCGATGACGGCGGTGAGCAGCTGGAAGTGGTATCCGGAGTTGCCGGCCAGCTGCTTGAGGGCCGACACGTCCTTCGGGAAGCAGGACCCTCCGTATCCGATCCCTGCCTGCAGGAACTTGCCGCCTATCCGCTCGTCGAGTCCCATACCGCGGGCCACCTCCTTCACATCCGCGCCCAGCTCCTCGGACACGTTCGCGATCTCGTTGATGAAGGAGATCTTGGTGGCGAGGAAGGCGTTCGAGGCGAGCTTGATCATCTCGGCGCTCGCTACGTCGGTGCGCACGATGGGCGCCCCGAGCGGCTCGTAGAGGGCGGCCACCCGGTCCGCGAATGCACCCGAGCCGTCGTTTGCTCCCACCACGACCCGGTCTGGGTTCATGAAGTCCTCGACCGCCGTCCCCTCCTTGAGGAACTCCGGGTTCGACACGTATCCGAGCCCCGCCCGCCGGCGGGCGATCGAACGCCCGGTGCCGACCGGCACCGTGCTCTTCATGACGATCGCATGATGCCGGGAGTCGCCGACCGCGCCCAATACCGCCTGGACGCGCGAAAGGTCGGCGTCCCCCGAGTACGTCGGCGGCGTATCGACGCAGCAGAAGAGCAGCTGCGCTCGCTCGAGCACCTCGCCCATGTCGGTGGTGAAGTGAAGCCGCTCCGCGTTGCGCTCCACGAGCTCCGGCAGCCCGGGCTCGTGCATGGGGACCTCGCCACGCCTGAGCGAGTCCACCTTGTCCTGGAGGATGTCGCGCGCGTGGACCTCGTGCCCGAGCTCCGCAAAGCACGCGGCTGTGCAGAGCCCGACCCAGCCGACGCCGATCACGCCTATTGGTTCCTTTTGCGCCATGGGAGCGGGGAGGCTACAGACGGCTACGGAACGCGCGTAGACCTGGCAATCGCCATCATCTGCCGCTCGCTCAGCGACTGGAGCAGGGTGTTGGACACCCAGTAGACGGCCTTGCGCGTGCGCCAGGCCACGATGCGCAGGCGGTCGCCGTCGTAGTGCAGCTCGAACTTGCGCTTGCCGACGGTGCGGCTCTCAGAGGGACTGGCCAGGATCGGCGGGTCCTGCCAGGTGGTGCCCTGGATCCCGTAGTACTCGCCGGGCGGACCCCGCTTGATCACCATCCGGTAGCTCTTGTGCCACTTGCCGTCGAGGTCCTGGATCCGGTACACGCGCGGCGAGTCGACGAACACGGAGCCTTTCAGCCGCACCCGCGGGAAGTAGACCGGGAGCCGGCCCCCCGCGCCCCTCTGGATGGCCTGCACCGCCTGCTCCATGCCGGGCCCGGGAGCTCTCTCGAGGCCGCCGTCGCCCCGTTGCCGCCGCGTGCGCGGGGGAGCGCCTCCGCGCGGGCCCTCCGTCTCCTCGACGCCGAGGAACTGCTGGACGAGCTTCTGCACCGTGGCGTCGCTGGCCTCCACGTAGCTGGGCGTGTTGGTGAACTCGTCGCCCTCGCTGACGCGGCCCTCGAAGTGCACCTCGCGGATCGGTTGCCCGACGGAGTACACCGCGAGCTTGAGGAGACCGAGGATGCCCTTGCGCGTCTTGAGCTCAGCATCGGAGCTCGTGTACTTGCCGAAGATCCTGATCAACCGCTCGCGGTCCTTGATCAGGTTGCCCACGCCAACCTGCTGCTTGGCCTCGCGAAGCAGGTCCTGCTGACGCGCGCCGCGAACCAGATCGGTGTCCTCGTGGCGGAAGCGCGCATACTCGAGGGCCTCCTCGCCGCACAGCTTCTGGTAGCCGCGGTTCACGTCGATGTAGGCGTAACCCGGGCTGTCGTTGTAGTAGCGGCGGTCGATGTCGAGGTAGAGGCAGCCGATGGCATCGACCGCCCTCTTGAAGCCCTTGAAGTCCACGTTGATCACGTGGTTGATCGGCAGGCCCGTGAGCTGCTTGACCGTGTCGAGGGTGAGCTTGGCCCCGCCCTCGTCGTAGGCGGCGTTGATCTTGTCCGTGCCGTGGCCGGGGATGTAGACCTTGAGGTCGCGGGGTAGCGACATCATGGCCGTGGCCTCCTTCTCGGGATCGAGCCGCACGAGGATGATCGTGTCCGAGCGGGCACCGGTGCCCGCGCCGCCATCCGTTGCGTTGTCCGGGCGCCTGTCGGATCCGAGCAGCAGGATCGTCTGCGGCTTGCCGGGTGGAGCCTTGGCTATCTGGTCGGGGTCGAGCTTCAGATCGGGGCTGGGCTTGATCGCGTTCACCACCCTGTCAACCTCACGAAAGGCCGCCACGGCCGTGGCCGATGCGGTGGCGAACACAACCAGCAGACCGCCCAGCAGGAAGCGCTTCCACAGCGACGGTCGCGGGATGTCCTCGAACCTGGGATGCATGTCAGGCGATCTTGAGCGTGGGCTTGGCGGCGCGCGCGGGTATGAGGTTGACGAACTCGACCAGCGACCGCCGGTACTGCGCGAGCGACTCGATGGATACCCACTCCTCCGGGCCGTGGTGGCCGTCCCCCGAGGGGCCGAACTCCACTCCGGGCGTGCCCGCGTTCAGGAACGAGATCACGTCGGAGGTCCCGTCCCGGCCCACCGCGATGCTCTCGGATATCGGGGTGACGCTGCAGACCGCCTCGGCCAGGATCTGGACGTAGGGCTCGTCGCGCGACACCACGATCGGCTCGCGGTGAAAGACCTTGGTGACCTGCGAGTCCCCCTGCTCGCTCATCGCCGCGAGAATCTCATCGGGGTCCTGGCCGGGCAGGTAGCGGACGTCGAGGTCGATCGCGCACGTGTCTGGCACGCGGTTCACGGCGTCGCCGCCGACTATCCGGCCGAGGCTGATCGACGGGCGGTCGAAGAGCTCCGAGGACTCGCGCGTGAAGGGCAGGGACTCGATCCCGCGGAAGACGTCGATCGCCTTCAGAACGGCGTTGTCGCCCAGCCACGGCGTCGATCCATGGGCGGAGCGGCCGCTCACGTGGACGCGCACCACGAGCACTCCCTTGGCCTGAACGCCGATGTGGAGGTTGGTGGGCTCGCCGGTGATCGCGAAGTCTCCGGTGAACCCCTGCTCGACCACCCAGTCCGTGCCGCGCTCGGTCTGCTCGTCCGACTCCTCGTCGGAGACGCAGGCGAAGTGCACCCGCACCCCGTCCTGGGCGGCCAGGTCGGTGACCGCGCACATCATGGCTGCCAGGCCGCCCTTCATGTCATACGCCCCGCGCCCGAAGAGCCGGTCACCGGAGACCCACGGCGTGAACTGCTCGGACAGCGCGGGCACCACGTCAAGGTGTCCGTGAAAGACCACCGTGGGCCCCGTGTGCGGTCCCACGGTGGCCGTCAGCACCGGGCGGCCGTTGTGCGTCTCGCCCCTCACCTCGACATCGCGCGCCTCGAGCCAGCCCTTGATGAACGCGGCGGCGGACTGCATTCCCTCGAGGGAAGCGGTGTCGTAGGTGATCAGGCGCTCGGTGAGAGCGCGTTCATCCACGGGGTCGGAGGATAACGGGGCGGGTGGCGGACGCAGGGCCCGGGCGACGCGCGCCGCCGAGCGAGCCTGATGTCAGTCGACGCCGCGAGCGCTGACGCTAATCCTCGAGCAGATCGGACAGCTGCTCGCGCAGCGTCCGCAGCTCGGCCTCGAGCGCGGCAACGCGTGTCTCCAGCGCCTGCGTTGATGGCTCCGTGTCCTCCGGCATGCCGGAGGCGGCGGGGGGCAGTGGGTCCTTTCCCGGTATGGCGGAATCGGGCTCCGAGACCGGCGGCTGCTGGTGGACGAGGTCAGGGTCCGCGGCGGGGGTCGCCCCCCGTGCCTCCGTCGCACCCACGTCGTGTGGCTGTTGCGCAGGCGGTCCGCCCGCGTCATCTGCGCGCTCGTCGGAGAGGAGATGCGCGAAGCGCTGCTCCTTCTGGCCGGGGCGCCGCTCGAAGCGCACGGCAAGCTCCTTCTCGGTGAGCCGCGAGAGGGTCTCCTCTACCTCGCTCGTTCCGGTGAAGCTGTGCAGCCGCTCGGCGCGGCCTCTCAGCTCGCCCGGCGTCTGAGGTCCACGGAGCATCAGCAGGGCGAGCACCGCCAGGTCGGCCTCGCCCACGCCAAGGGCATTGCCTGCCAGGTGCCGGTACTTGGCGGCGCGGCTGCCCCGGGTGCTCGTGAAGCGGACGAGCCCGTTGCGGCCAAGACGCTCGAGGGCGGCCCGCACGGTGGCCTCGTCATAGTCGACCACCGGGTCGCGGTTGGTCGCCTGATTTGCCGCCAGCCGCACGGCGTTGCGTGTGAGGGGGTATTGATCGGGCGTCGTGCGGGCTTTCTCGATCAGGCAGCCGAGCACGCGGACCTCGGCCGGCGAAAGGTCTCGCCTGATCATGTCCCGTCTCTCTTCCCGGTCGGCGCAGGGCGGGTCACCCACCGGAAAGTAGAGCTTCGAGGGCGTCTGGCACCGAGCGGAGCGTTGACGGGCCCACAGCGCACCGGACCGTTCACTCGCGGCGAGAGAGGCGGGAACCGAAACGCTCCTTGCCACCAGGCTCTTGCACCAAGATGTGAACGCTGATGCACTTCACGTGATCTTGGCCTACCGCGCCACCGAGAAGACAGAGGCCCGGAAGGTGGCGAACCAGCCACCGCCGATCGCGCCCCACAACGTCTTCGAGTGCGACACGCCGATGGCCGAGGCGCTCGAGCGCGAGGTCCTGGCGGCCGGAGGTGAGC
>DASZCV010000160.1:0-8593 GCA_035942755.1 Thermoleophilaceae bacterium | reverse complement strand
TCGGCGTACTTGTTGGTCAGAACCGAGCCCTGGCAGTCGAGCACCGCCTGCGGCACGAAGTTCTCGGAGGCGATCATCTCGAGGGTGGCCTCCTGGCGGCGGCGCTCGTCGCCGAGGACCCGGGCGATCTGCGGATCGACTTCGGCGACCGGGCTTGCGAAGTAGTCGGCGGAGAGGTCGGTCACCTCGCCACCGTACCAGCGGCTCCAGCGCGCAAACCCCGGCGGCGCTCACCTCCGCGGCGGGCGGTCAGCTCGCGCCATCCTCGCCCATCAACCTTCTTCTTCTTCTTCGAAGTCTCATACGGTGCTCGTCAGCCGGGCGGCGGCCACGGCGGCCTGGCCATAGGAGATGCCTCCATCGCCCGGAGGCAGGAGGGAGGGCACGAGCGCCCTCAGCCCCGTGGCCGCGAGGGCCGGAAGGGTGCGCTCGAGCAGCAGCCGGTTCTGGAACACGCCACCCGACAGTGCGACCGTGTCGAGCCCGTGCTGCTCGGCCAGCTGCGCGCAGGCCCGTGCCGTGCCCCGCGCCACGCCCCCGTGAAACCGCGCGGCCACGATCGGCGCAGGGACGCCCTTGCACAGGTCGGCCATGACCGCCGCCACGGTGGGGCGCGCGTCCAGCTCCACGCCGTCGGGCGAGTCGAGCAGTGGCAGGGGGTAGCTGCCCCGCTCGGCACGGTCGCTCACCGCCTCCAGCTCGATGGCCGCCTGCCCCTCATAAGTGACCTCGAAGCGCAGTCCGCAGAGCGCGGCCACGGCGTCGAACAGCCTGCCCATGCTCGACGTGTCGGGTGATGCCAGCCCGTTGCGGGCGAGCCCCGCCACCGCGCGCCACTTGTCCGGCGCCACTCGCCCTTCCATCGTGGCCGGGAGCGCGGCGCCGTCACCCACGCCCGCGGCCAGCAACCACGAGCAGGCCATCCGCCACGGCTGGCGCACGGCGGCCTCTCCCCCCGGCAGCGGCACGGGGAGGAGGCGCCCGGCCCGGGTGAACTCGGCCAGCTCTCCGACCAGCAGCTCGCCGCCCCAGACGGTGTCGTCGAGCCCGTAGCCGGTCCCATCGAAGATCGCGCCCACGGCCGGGCCCTGCTCGCCGTGCTCGGCGAGGCAGGCTGCCATGTGGGCGTGATGGTGCTGGACGCCGATCAGCTCGACACCCTCGCGGTCGCGCGCATACCCCGTCGAGAGGTAGTCGGGATGGAGGTCATGGGCCAGGACCTCCGGCGTGACCGCGAAGAGTCGCTCGAAGTGCGCGATGCCCTCCACGAAGGACCGTAGGGTCTCGAGGTTCTTGAGGTCGCCGATGTGGTGGCTGACCCACGCCCGATCGCCCTTGGCCAGGCAGAAGGTGCTCTTCAGCTCGGCCCCGCACGCCAGCAGCGGCCGGGGCGATGCGACCGGCAGCGGCACGCTCGCGGGCACGTAGCCTCGCGCGCGACGGAAGATGAACGGCCGCTCGCGCGCCTCGCCCAGCGAGCGCACCACCGAGTCGTCGGTGCGCGTCTGGATCGGCCGGTCGTGCAGCAGGAAGAGGTCGGCGATCCCCCGTAGGCGCTCCACGGCGTCCTCGTCGCCGTAGGCGATCGGCTCGTCTGACTTGTTGCCGCTGGTCATCACGAGCGTGGCCTGCGCGTCCCCGAGGAGCAGGTGGTGAAGCGGCGTGTAGGGGAGCATCACCCCCAGCTCGGGCGTGCCGGGGGCCACCGAGCCCGCCACGTCCGTCCCGAGCCGGCGGCGGGCGATCAGGATGGGGCGCTCACGACCGAGGAGCAGCTTCTCCTCCCCGGGCGTGAGCTCCACGATGGCCCGCGCCGCCTCGAGGCTCGGGGCCATCAGCGCAAAGGGCTTGTCCTCGCGGTGCTTGCGCGAGCGCAGCGCGGCCACCGCCTGCTCGTGGTCTGCCCGGCACGCCAGATGAATGCCACCGAGGCCCTTGATCGCCACCACCAGGCCCTCCTCCCACGCATCGGCGATCGCCGCGAGGGGGTCCGGGGCGGCGAGCGGGGCTCCGTCGGCGCCGTGGAGCCGTAGCGAGGGGCCGCAGTCGGGGCAGGCGTTTGGCTGTGCGTGGAAGCGACGGTCGGCCGGGTCGTGGTACTCCCGCAGGCACCGGTGGCACATCTCGAAGCCCGCCATCGTGGTGAGCGGCCGGTCGTAGGGAACGCCGCGCACTATTGTGAAGCGGGGGCCGCAGTCCGTGCAGTTGATGAAGGGGTAGCGGTGACGGCGGTCAGCTGGATCGAGGAGCTCGCTGAGGCAGGCATCGCAGGTGGCCACATCGGGCGACACGAGCGCCAGCGGCTTGCCGCTCTGCTCGCTGGCGGCGATGGTGAACCCCGCCTCCCCGGTGGGCGGCACGTCGTCCGTGGCGATCCGCTCGACGGTGGCAAGTGGAGGCGCATCAGCCGGCAGGCGCTCGAGGAAGCTCGCCACCGCGGGGCCGCCGCCCTCGATCTCGAGCAGCACACCGCGGTCGTCGTTCAGCACATACCCGGCCAGGCCGAGCTCACCGGCAAGGCGGTGCACGTAGGGGCGAAAGCCCACGCCCTGCACCGTGCCGACCACCCGCACGCGAACTCGTCGCGCGCCCTGCTGCGCGTGCTCCTGGACGGCCAACCCCCGCGACCGCTTACTCGCGCGGTCGGCTGCGAGGCTCCGAGAGCACCAGGCCGTAGAGCAGGTGGTCCACGGCCAGCGCGACACGGTCGACCGGTCGCGGCTTCTTCGCCTGCACGAGGCCCAGGGCCGGCGCGGCCGCAACCTCGAAGCCGACCCAGATCAGCAGGCCGTATGCGGGCCCCGACCATGCCTGCATGCGTATCTTGTCGGGAAGCATCCCGAACGCGGCGCCGCCCGCCGCGCCGTATGCCCAGTGAAACAGCTCCTGACCGGCTCGCCGGAACCGCTTGGGCATCACACGGAAGAGGCCCTTCGACTTCTGTCGCAGGATGGCCCGCGGCGGAGGCTCGTCCACGAGACCGGTGCTCACGGTGAACGACCGCATGCCGGTCATCGCCATCGCCGCGATCACACCGCGGAGAGCGTCGTGCGCGATGTCCCCGGCGGGTCCGGGGGCTTCGGCCGGGGGCTCGGAATACTGCGGCGCACCGGCGTCCGGGGCGCTCAACCCGTCTCGATCAGTTGCCGGAGGGCGTGCCAGGCGCTGGCCTGGGCCTCTTGGATCCGGGGGATGTGCTCCGAGCCGGTGACCACCACGTGGTCGGCCAGCCGGTCGGATGCCACCTGGCCGCCGTCGTAGCCCACCATCGCGATCGTGGTCACCGACCGCCTGCGCGCCTCGGCCAGCGCGGCGATCACGTTGCTGGAGTTGCCACTGGTGGACATGGCCAGCAGCACATCCCCCTCCCTGGCGTGCGCGATCACCTGACGGGCGAAGATCGCCTCGGTGCCGATGTCGTTTGCGATCGCGGTGATGCTCGAGGTGTCCTCGGTTAGATCGAGCGCCGCCCGCGCCGGCCATCCGTGCGGGGGGGAGCGCATGTCCGCCGCGGCGTCCATCGCGTCCGTGGCGGAGCCGCCGTTCCCGAGTACGAGCATCCGCCCGCCGCGATCGAGCGCCGAGCGCAGCGCGCCGGCCGCGGCCGCGATCTCCTCCCACCCGTCCACCAGCGTCTGGGCGCGCAACTGCCCGATCTCCTCCGCCTTCAAGAGGACGGAGGCCCTCACGTCGGCGAGTACCGCGTCGAGGTCGGACTCCTGCTCGGCCAGGAACGGGTAGAGGAAGCTCGAGTTACCGGTGTCGTGCACCGCCCGCTGCTTGCGGCCCTTCAGCAGTCCCCGGTGGTCGAAGAAGACATGCACCAGCTCCCACAAGAGGTGGTAGGAGGTCTCGATCAGCTCTTGGCGCACGAACGGGTCCTCGACCTGCGGCTCGAGCACCCACTCCGCGACGCCGCGCTCGAACCCCAGCGTCAGGCACCCCCGCTCCCGCGCAAGCGCCAGCCCCTGCGCGACACCGTCCGGCTCGCCCGCTTCCGGCGGGGCGATGAAGGAGGCGTCGTCGCCGAAGCCGATCAGGATGTCCTCCGGCTCGGCCAGAAGCTCGACCTGGCGCAGCAGCGAGCCACCCTCACCGGCCAGGCCGATCGCCGGCAAGGCCCGCTTGCCCACGATCACCGGGTGGACGAACTCCACGGCCACGTGGCGAGCGTCAGAGCGCGCCTGCGGCGAGGCGCCCAGGGCCAGCAGGCGCCCGGAGCGGGCAAAGCGCTCCGCCATCAGATGACACAGCTCCGCGAGGCGGCCGGCCTCCGCGGCAAAGAAGGCCGCGCCCGCCTCCGCACGCATCTCCACCATCGACTCCACGCGCGAGTCCGGCCACGAGGGACGCAGCACCTCGGCCATGCTCAGCAGATCCGCGGCAGCGGGTCCCCGACCAGGAGCTCGAGTAGGCGAGTGCTGCCAAACGCGGTCTCCATGATGACCTTCTCCGGCGGGTCGGCTTTGACATCGCCGATGTCGGCGGCGCGCTCGCAACCGGGGATCGAGCGCATGACCTCGACCGCGCGGTCGGCGGCCTCGGGAGCGACGAAGGCGACGAGCTTGCCCTCGTTGGCCACGTACATCGGATCGATGCAGAGGATGTCCGAGGCCCCGGCCACGGCCGGATCGAGCGGAATGTCCTTCTCGCGGATCGTCATCGCCACCTTCGAGGCCCGTGCAAGCTCGTTCACGGCGGAGGCGACCCCGCCGCGGGTGGCATCGCGCATGCAGCGCAGGTGGGGGCCGACCTCCTCGAGCAGGGCGTCCGCCACCGGCCACAACGAGCAGGTGTCCGACTCGATCGAGGCGTCCAGCCCGAACTCGCCCCGTGCGAGCATGATCGCGGTCCCGTGCTCTCCGATGGTCCCGGACACGAGCACGTGATCGCCGGGGCGCAGGGAGCCTGTGGAGAGCTCCGCGCGCGGGTCGCGCAAGCCCACTCCGGCGGTGCACATGTACATCGAGTCGGCCAACCCGCGCTCCACGACCTTCGTGTCGCCGCTCACGATGTGCACGTCCGCGGCCCGCGCAGCCGCCCCGACCGCTTCGACCTCCTGGCGCAGGATCGCGGTGTCGAGGCCCTCCTCGAGGATCAGCGACAGGGTCAGCGCGAGCGGCCTTGCGCCTGACACGGCGAGGTCGTTGACCGTGCCGTTCACCGCAAGGTCCCCGATAGAGCCGCCGGGGAAGCGCAACGGGCTGACCACGAAGCTGTCGGTGGTCATCGCGAGGTCGGTGTCGCCTGCCTGAAAGGCGCCGGCGTCGCCGAGCGCGGCCAGGCCCTCGTTCACGAAGGTAGGCAGGAGAAGGCCCTCGATCAGGCTCTGGGTTGCCTTGCCCCCCGCTCCATGGGACATCGTGATCTGCGCATCCTTGAACTTCCCCGGCTTTGACCGGGACTTCTCGATGATCCCGAGGATCTTCTCCTCACGACCTGGGGCACTGGTCTGAGTGCCGTTCAGCGGCTTCACACCAGTTCCCGCTCGCGCTCGAAGCGACCGTAGTTGTAGTAGGCGGCGCATGCGCCCTCGGGCGAGACCATGCACGTGCCGATCGGCCGCTCGGGGGTGCAGGCGGTGCCGAACACCTTGCACTCCCACGGCTTGATGACGCCCTTGAGCACCTCGCCACACTGGCAGGCCTTGGGATCGGCGACGCGCACCCCGGGCACCGTGAAGCGGATCTCCGCGTCGAAGTCGGCGTAGGCGTCCGAGATCCGCAGCGCGCTCTGAGATATGAACCCGAGCCCCCGCCACTCGAAGTGGGGCCGCAGCTCGAAGACCTCGGAGAGCGCCTGGAGGGCGGCCGGATTGCCGTCGTAGTGCACCACCCGCTTGTACTGGTTCTCCACCTCGCAACGCCCCTCGGCGAGCTGCTGCATGATCATCCGGATGGACTGCAACACATCGAGCGGCTCGAACCCCGCCACCACGATCGGCTTGCCGTAGTCGGCCGGGATGAACTCGAACGGCCGGGCCCCCACCACCGTCGACACGTGCCCCGGGCCGATGAAGCCGTCAAGGCGCATGTCCGGCGAGTCGAGCAGTGCCCGCAGCGGCGGGACGATCGTCACATGGCTGCACATGCAGGAGAAGTTGGTGACCCCCTCCGCCTTCGCGCGCTTGAGCGTGAGCGCCGTCGAGGGCGCCGTGGTCTCGAAGCCGATCGCAAAGAACACCACCTGCTTGTCCGGGTTCTGCTTGGCGATCCGGAGCGCGTCGAGCGGCGAGTAGACCATGCGGATGTCGGCGCCCTCGGCCTTCGCCTCGAGCAGCGACCCATCGGAGCCAGGGATCCGCAGCATGTCCCCGAAGCACGTGAAGATCACATTCGGTTCGTGGGCCAGCGCGATGCCGTCATCGACCCGGCCCATCGGGATCACGCACACCGGGCAGCCGGGTCCGTGGACCAGCTCCACGTTCTCGGGCAGCAGGTCGTCGATCCCGAACTTGTAGATCGAGTGCGTGTGTCCCCCACACACCTCCATCAGCTTGTAGTGGCGGCCAGGCTCGACGAGCGAGAGGATGTCGGCGGAGAGCGCCCGACCGAGATCGGGGTCACGATATTCGTCGACGTACTTCACGTAGTTTCCTCCTGGAGTCGGGCAATGGCGGTACCGGCATGAACGAGCAGGCGATCGCCGGGTGCCACCGGCAGCACCAAGGCTGTCTCCACCGTTTCACGGGCGCCCTCGGCGCTCTCGCAGAGAGCGAGGCCGCGTTCCTCGTCCAGCTTCACGATTCGCAGCTCGACGGCTTCGTCGCCACAAGTGATGCAGCCGTGCTCAGGCTCACACTGAAGGGACGCTGATTCATCTGGATGCATAGCACACCTAGTGTCCCATACTCGTTACCTCGGATCGGTCCGTTGGCGCGAGAGCGCTTGCAGGCCCGGTAGCTTCGCGGAGATGCGAGTGGCCATCACCGGGAAGGGCGGCGCCGGCAAGTCGCTGATATCGGCAACGGTAGCGCGCATGCTGGCCCGGCAGGGGACGCGCGTGCTGGCGCTCGACACCGACACCATGCCGGGGATGGCACGGTCGCTCGGGATGGAGGAGTGCTCGCACCCGCCTCTGCGTGACGCCGCCGAGCGGATCGAGGGAGTCGGCTGGCGCCTGAAGCCCGGCATCGGGCCGGTCACCGCGGTACGGCGCTACGCCCGCGAGGGCCCCGACGGCGTGCTCCTGCTGCAGGTCGGCAAGTCAGGGCACGAGGGCATGGAGGGGTTTCAGGACTCGACGCTGGCGTACTGGTACCTGGTGCGCCGGCTGCTGGAGCCAAAGACGTTCCGGAACTGGGCGTTCGTGGCCGATACCTCGGCCGGGCCACGACACATCGCCGCCGACTTCACGCCGTTTGCCGACACCTACGTCGTGGTGGTCGAGGCCGGCTGGCAATCGATTCTCACCGCACGGCGGGTGGCCAAGCTGGCCCGTATGCGCGAGGGCCGCGTCCTCCTGGTCGCCAACAAGGTGCGGGAGGCGTCCGACCGCCGGTTGATCGAGGAGCGGCTCGGCCAGCCCGTGGAGGCGACCATCCCGTTCGACACCGATGTCAAGGACGCCGAGCGCCTGGGCGTGCCACTGATCGATCACGCCCGTGACTCCCTCGCCGGGAAGGCGATCGAGCACATCATCGAGCGAATAGAGACGCGCGGGTAGGAAGCGCGGCGGGGAGCCATCGGTGACCCGTGGCTCCCGGGCTCAGGCTGGGCGGCGCGAGCGAGCCAGCGTGAGTGCCAGCACGGTCGCACCGAGCAGGATCAACGCAATTCCGCCGTAGCGCAGCAGCGACTCGAGCCAGCTCGGGAGACGCTCGGGATCGGTCACGCCGACGACCCCGCGCGCGATGTCCTGCTTGCCCGAGCGCCGGGTGCCGGCGCGTGTGTCCGGCCAGACGGAGTAGGCCACGGTGTTGGTCGAGACGAGCCCGAGGCGGCTGCCGAGGTCCGCCATCCCCCGCTCGCTGCCGAACCCGATCCGCGAGCTGAATGCCTGATCGCTGAGCTTGATCCGCCTGCGGAAGCTCTCGCCCTCGTCGAATGAGGACTGCAGCGAGACGTCGTTGAGCAGGTTGGAGCGGTCATCCCGCCGGTCGAAGTACACGACATCCAGCCGGCCGTCAGGCGCCACCCCGAGCTTCGGGAGGTACTGGGAGGTGCCGTCCCGCCGGCGTGTGTCGTTCACCCGCACGGGGCCCTTCCAGCTCGACTCGCCGGGCGGCAGGGACCACAGATCCACGTCCGCGTCTCCCAGCCGCCCGTTCTGGAAGGCGGCGTACACCCGCTTCCCATCGACCGCGATCGTCGGGAACGGCGGCGTGAAGGCAATGAAGCGTTCCGTCGGGACCAGGGAGTCTTCGACGACGGACTCTCTCCAGCTGACACCCCGGTTGGTGGAGCGCGCGAGCACGAGCTGCCAGCGACCGTCGTAGGGCGGCCCGCCGCGTCCACGGTGACCGCCCTCGTAGTCCAGCCGGTCCTCGCCCAGATCGAGGTAAAGGACGTACAGCTCACCGTCGGGACCGACGGCAGGCGACGGCGCAAGAGCGCGCAAACGCTTGGAGTCGTTGACCTGCACCGGGTCGGTC
>DASZCV010000159.1:0-3136 GCA_035942755.1 Thermoleophilaceae bacterium | reverse complement strand
GCTCTGAGTAGCGGATCGACAGCGTGCCCATCGCGATCGTGACCGGAAGAAAGGCGAGGCCGATCTCGAGCGCGCTGTAACCGAGGATGCGCTGCAGGTAGAGCGTGCCCAGGAAGAACATCCCGAACATCCCGGAGATCGACAGCGCCTGCACCAGGTTCGCCCCGGTCACGTTGCGCGAGCGGAAGATCCGCAGCGGGACCAGCGGTTTGGCCGCGGTGGCCTCGCGGGCCACGAACGCCGCAAGCAGCACGAGGGAGAGAGCGCCCAGCCAGAGCGTCCGAGACGCACCCCAGCCGAGCTCGGCCGCGGGCTTGACGATCGTGTAGACGCCGACCATCAGAGAGCTCGTGATGAGCACCGCCCCGGGGACGTCCGCTCCGCGGCCGAATCCGATCCCGGTGTCGCGCTGGAGCAGCCGCATCGCGAGCGCGGCGGTTATCAAGCCGATCGGGATGTTCACGAAGAAGATCCAGTGCCAGTTGAGCGACTGCGTCAGGACACCGCCCGCGAGCAGGCCCACCGAGCCGCCGGCGGAGGCGACGAAGGCGTATACGCCGATCGCCTTGGCCTGCTCTCGCGGCTCGGGGAACATCGTCACGATCATCCCGAGGATGACCGCCGAGGTCATCGCGCCCGCCACGCCCTGGACGAACCGGGCGCCCACGAGGACCTCCTGGCTCTGAGCGAGCCCGCAGAGGAGCGACGCGACGGTGAACAGAGCCAGGCCGACGAGAAAGACGCTCCTGCGCCCGACCAGGTCCCCCAGCCGGCCGGCCAGCAGCAGCAGCCCGCCGAAGGCGATCAGGTACGCGTTAACGACCCAGGCGAGACTCGATTGCGAGAATCCGAGGTCATCCTGGATCGACGGCAACGCCACGTTGACCACCGTCAGGTCCAGCACGATCATCAGCATTCCCACGCACAGCACGTACAGCGCGAGCCAGCGCGAGCGATCGTTCCCCTCCATGTCCTCTTCCCGCCCTTCTGGCATTCGCCTTGGCCTTCCGTTGTTCCGGGTTTCGGGTAAGGACCGCCCGCGGCCGCGGGAGTCATCGGTCCGGCCAGTGGGACGAGTCAGCCGACGCCCAAGCCTAGATGTCCCCTCGGCCACGCGGTCGGCGATGAGTTGGTGCGCGCGCCCCGGTCAACAGAGGAACCCGACACAAAGAGGCTCCAGGTGGCGCCTCAGAGGAGGAGCAGCCGATGTTCAAGGACACGAAGGCATTCAGTGGCTTTTCGGTGGATGACGCCGAGCGGGCCAAGCAGTTCTACGGGGAGACGCTGGGCCTCGATGTCTCAGACGGCCAGATGCCCGGCCTCCTGATGCTGCACATCGCGGGTGGCAGGGACACGCTGATCTACGCAAAGCCCGACCACACGCCCGCCAGCTTCACGATCCTGAACTTCCCGGTGGATGACATCGAGGCGGCCGTGGATGCCCTGAGCGAGCGCGGCGTGCGCTTCGAGCGCTACGCCGGCACCGGCATGGAGACCGACGAGAAGGGCATCTTTCGCGGGGGCGGGCCGTACATCGCCTGGTTCAGGGATCCTGCCGGCAACGTGCTGTCGATCCTCCAGGAGCGCTGAACCCTTGCCCGGCGGCCACGGGCACGCCGCGAAGCGCTGGCACCGGCTGGTTAGCGACCGCCTCGCGGAGTGGGAGCGGCTATCTCCGGGACAGGGCCCGCTCGACGGGGCATTCTGGGACCGGCGCGCCGAGCGCCACGCAGCCGGGGGGAGGCTGGCGGACGGCGAAGCCGATCCCTTCCTGCGCCGGCTGCGCCGGGTGGCCGAGCGGTCGAGCACGGCGATCGACGTGGGCGCCGGCACCGGCCGGTTTGCACTGCCACTGGCGGCAGGGGTCGATCACGTCACGGCCGTCGACCCGAGCGCGGCGATGCTCGCAAGGCTGCAACGCCAGGCCGGGCGCCTGGGCCTCGGCAACGTCAGCACGCTCGAAGGTCGGTGGGAGGAGGCCGCCACAGAAGTCGCCGACATCGTCTTCTCGGCCTTCGTGCTGCCGCTGGTGCCGGACGCAGCCGCCTTCGTGAGGAAGCTCGAGGAGACGGCCCGCCGGCACGTCTTGCTGTACCTCGGGGCCTTCAGCGCCGATGCCGTCCTCGACCCGCTATGGCGGCACTTCCACGGAGCCCCCCGGGTGCCGGGACCCACCTATCTGGACTCGCTCGCCCTTCTCGGGGAGCTGGGGGTCGCGCCGGACGTGAAGGTGGTGGAGGTTCCCAATCGCAAGCGCTTCGCGACGGTCGGCGAGGCGGTCGAGCATTATCTCGAGGGGCTTCTGCTGGCGGACACCCCTGAGGTGAGACAGGAGCTGGAAGGGCTGCTGAGCACATGGTTGATGGGTCGCCGCGGGGCGTTCAGGTCGCCTTTGCGCACGAGCCCGGCCGCGATCATCCACTGGAGGCCGCGGGCACGGCCGTGAAGCTCGACAAGCGGCGACTCACCACCGCGATCGGCAGGTACATCGTCAATCCCGTCGTGAAGGCGGGAGTCCGGGCCGGCGCCCTGCGCGGGTACGCGATCCTCGAGACCACCGGCCGAAGGTCGGGCAAGCACCGCCAGACGCCCGTGGGCAACGGCTTGGACGGCGACACGTTCTGGATCGTGGCCGAGCACGGCCGGCGCGCGGCGTACGTGCGCAACATCGAGGCCGAGCCGCGGGTGCGCGTGATGGTCGCGGGGCGCTGGCGGACGGGCACCGCTCGCCTCATGCCCGAGGACGATCCGCTCGAGCGCCAGAGGAAGATCGGGCACCGCCTGAACGCCGCCACGGTGCGAGCGCTCGGGACCGACCTGATGACCGTTCGCGTGGACCTCGACGCGGCCGAGGGTCTCAGCGGACGGCCCGCTCGAGCGTCCTGAGGGTCGCGGTCCCGGTCCGCACGAGGGGCAGGGCGAGCGGCTCGCCACGCCAGACCAGCTCGGAGAGGACCAGGCCCGCGATCAGATCCGCCACGTAGTGCTCGCCGAGGTAGACGAGAACGAGGCCGTCGACCGCGGTGAGCGCCCACCCGAGCGCACCCAAGGCGCTGCTCACCTCGCCCAGGGACCTTGCCGTGATGGCCAGCGAGGGGAGGGCGTCCGAGGGCATCGAGCCCCAGGGGTTCCCGTC
>DASZCV010000158.1:0-4409 GCA_035942755.1 Thermoleophilaceae bacterium | reverse complement strand
GCCTTGCTGCCCGGGAGCGTGGAGGACGCGCGCCGCGTGGCCGGCCGCCTGGCGCACGCGCTCGTGGGCATCTCCTCCCACTACTCGGACGCCGCCGACGTGCGACGCGCGCTCGAGGAGGCCGATCTGGTGCTCGGCGTGAGGAAGGCGGGCGGTGGCCCTCCCGGAGAGAGGATCGGGGGCGGGACCTACCGATTGCTCTTCCGCGTGCTCGCAAGCCACCCCGAGGAGGTCCGGAGCTTCTACGAGGACACGCTCGCGCCGCTCGTGCGCTACGACGACCAGTACTCGACCGACCTGGTCGGCACGCTCGAGGCCTATCTCGGGGAGAACTGCAACATGAACGCCACCGCGCAGGCGATCCACGCGCACCGGCACACGGTGAGCTACCGGCTCGAGCGGGTGAAGGAGCTGTCGGGTCTCGACCCGTTCACCTCGGAGGACCGGGAACGGCTGGGCCTCGGATTGAAGGCCTACCACATCATCGAGCCGCGCCTGCCGCGATAGAGATCTCGAGCGCATTGCCCGGACAGACGTATGGATAAGAACTCGTCGTGTGCGGTTAGAGTGCCCCCGCCCGACCAACCGGAGGATGGACAGCACGCATGTCACGCTTTCGCCAGCAGAACGTAACCGCCGCTCAGTGGAGCCCGAACGGGAACGCGCCCGGGCCGGTCGACCTCACGCAGCCCGCCAACAACCCGTTTGGCAAGAACGTCTTCTCCCTCTCGGCCCAGCGCCAGCGACTCCCCAAGGACGTCTTCAGGCGGCTGCAGCGCGCGCTCGAACAGGGCGAGGCGATCGACTCCTCGCTCGCCGACTCCGTGGCGAACGCCATGAAGGAGTGGGCGCTCGAGAAGGGCGCGACCCACTTCACGCACATGTTCCAGCCGCTCACCGGCCTGACGGCGGAGAAGCACGACTCGTTCTTCTCACCCGACGACGACGGCACGGCGCTTGCCGAGTTCTCCGGCAAGGAGCTGATTCAGGGCGAGCCCGACGCGTCATCGTTTCCCACCGGTGGGGTCCGCGCGACCTTCGAGGCGCGCGGCTACACCGCCTGGGATCCCACGAGCCCCGCCTTCATCCTCGAGAACCCGAACGGCGCGCTTTTCTGCATCCCGACCGCGTTCGCCTCGTGGACCGGGGAGGCGCTCGACGCCAAGATCCCGCTGTTGCGCTCGATGGACGCCCTGTCGAGATCGGCTATCCGGGCACTGCGGCTGCTCGGCGACGATCAATCGGAGCGCGTCTTCACCACGGTGGGGCCCGAGCAGGAGTACTTCCTCATCGACGAGCAGTACTACTTCGAGCGCTTGGACCTGATCCACACCGGTCGCACGCTGTTCGGCGCCCAGCCACCCAAGGGCCACGAGCTCGACGACCACTACTTCGGCTCGATCCCGGAGCGGATCCTCGCGTGCATGATGGAGACCGAGCGCGAGCTGGCGAAGCTCGGCGTGCCGGTCAAGACTCGCCACAACGAGGTCGCCCCCAACCAGTACGAGATCGCGCCGGTCTTCGAGAACTCGAACGTCGGCTCGGACCATCAGCAGCTCACGATGCAGCTGATGCGCAAGATCGCGCGCAGGTACGGCTTGGTCTGCCTGCTGCACGAGAAGCCGTACGCAGGCGTCAACGGCTCGGGCAAGCACAACAACTGGTCGATGGGCACGGACACAGGGGTCAACCTGCTCGACCCGGGGGAGACGCCGGCGGAGAACATCAACTTCCTGTTCTTCTGCGCGGCAGTCATCCAGGCGGTCAACAAGCACCAGGGGCTCCTTCGCGCCTCCGTCGCCGCACTGGGCCAGGACACCCGGCTCGGGGCCAACGAGGCGCCGCCGGCGATCATCTCGATCTTCCTCGGTGGTGAGCTCGAGAAGGTCTTCGAGGCGATCGCCTCCGGCGAGGGGGATCCGCACACGCCGGGGTCGTTCCTCGGACTGGGCACGCCGGTGCTGCCGCCGCTGCCGATGCACGGCGGCGACCGCAACCGCACGTCGCCGTTCGCGTTCACCGGCAACAAGTTCGAGTTCCGCACGCTCGGGTCGAGCCAGTCGCTCGCGTTCCCCAACAGCGTGCTGAACACGATCGTCGCCGAGGCGATCGACGAGCTGGCCGACAAGCTCGAGAGCGCGGTCGGCGAGGGATCGCTCGCCGAGGCCGTGACCTCGGTGGTAAAGGACGCCTATGACGGCAACCGGCAGATCTGCTTCGGCGGGGACAACTACTCGGAGGAGTGGCACAGCGAGGCAGAGCGGCGCGGCCTGAAGAACCTGCATACAACGCCCGACGCGCTTCCCGAGGTGCTCGCCGATGAGACCGTGGCGGCGTTCGAGAAGTACGAGGTGCTCTCACGGCGTGAGCTCGAGTCGCGCTACGAGGTGTGGGTCGAGCAGTACGCCACGCTCGCCAACATCGAGGCCGAGACGGCGGCCGCGATGGCGCGCACGCAGCTGCTGCCCGCGGCGCTGCGCCACCTCGCGCTCGTGGAGGAGGCGGGCGTGGGCGAGCTGGCGAGCGAGACCCGCGGCCTCGTCGACGAGTTCGTCGAGGCGATCAGGGAGCTCGAGCAGGCCAACACCTATCCCGACGACGTCGAGGGCATGGACCTCGCCATCTACGCGCGCGACCACCAGCTGACGGCGATGAACAGGGTCCGCGAGGTGGCAGACCGGCTCGAGCGGATCGTGGCCGACGACCTCTGGCCCCTGCCGACCTACGCCGAGATGCTGTTCATCAAGTAGCGCCTCGCCGAGCGGGCCTCCGGGCAAGGAAAGGCGAGGAGGGCCCCGTTGCCCGCGGCCGCCCCCCTGGGCGCCGGCCTCTGCGAGCGCTGCCGCCATCAACGGGTGGTTGCGAACACGCGCGGCAGCAGGTTCTCGCTGTGCGAACGCTCGAAGACCGACTCGCACTACCCCAAGTACCCGCCCGTGCCGGTGCTGGAATGCCCCGGCTTCGAGGAGGTGGACCGCCGGGAGGGCCCTGCGCCTAGCGCACGCCCTTGACCACCGTGCGGCCGTCCTCGCCGACGCGGGTGTCGGGTGGCTCATCCTCGACTGCGCCGGAGAACCTGCCCTTGAGGGGCCGTCCACCCGCCGCCACCGCCCTGGCCTTGCCGTCGAGCCCCGCGGCCACCTCGTATGACAGCCGGTAGGGCCCCGCGCGCACCGCCGTCACGCTCCACCTGAAGGTCTTCCTCTGGCCCGGCCTGAGGGGGCCGAGCGTCCAGGTGCCGTTGTAGGCGGTCTCGCCTGCGGGCGCGGCCTCCTTTGACTCCGGATAGGTGCCGATCTCCTTCTGTCGGCCGTTGATCACGAACACCGGACGTGAGGGATCGGCCTCGTCGGCCTCGTCCACGCGCGCGTCGAAGCCCTTGACGGTCACGGCGATGTTGGGCACGGTGCGCCTGGACTCGGCGTTTCGCACCGTGATCTCGAGGTTCGATCGCTTCGCGAGCTGCTGATCTGCGGGAAAGCTCGCCCCGACGAGCTCGACCCTGAAGTGGCCCTCCGGCTCGCCCGCGTCCTGGCGTTCTCCACCCCCACACGAGCCCAGCGCGAGAGCGCTCAGCAGCGCAGCTGCCAGGTGCGTCCTCGGGGCCCGCAATGCGGCTCGAACATAGCACGGAGGTGCGGCCCGGCGGCGCGGTTCCCTCTGGTGGCGTGGGGGGCCATGGCGTAGCCTCCGCGGCGAGAATGCGAGCTCCCCGCGCTTGTTCGGCCAGATAGGACACGAGTGGTCCGTGCAGTAGCCGACCGAGCGTTCCTGCCCACCAAGAACCTCCTCGAAGAGGTCGGCGACATGATGATCCTGACGGGCAAGACGCTCACGTCTGCGCTCAGGCCGCCCTACCCCTACGGCACCGAGTTCGTGCAGCAGTTCCTCTTCGTGCTCCGCCTGTGCTGGTTCCCTCTCATGATCTCGACGATCGCGTTCGGCTACGGCGCGCCGGGGCTCCAGGCGGGCAACTTCCTCGTTCTGTTCGGCGCGATCGACCGCCTGGGTGGCTTCTTCGTGCTGGCCACGATCCGCGAGTTCGCACCGTTCGTGACGGCGATCATCGTGGCGGGGGTCGGGGGTACCGCCATCACCGCCGACCTCGGCGCTCGCAAGATCCGCGAGGAGCTCGACGCGCTCCAGGTGCTGGGCGTGGACCCGGTCAAGAACCTCGTCGTGCCCCGCTTCCTCGCCCTGATGATCGTCACCGGCCTCTTCAACATCTACGCGTTGATCTTCGGCATCTTCGGTGGCGTGCTCGCCACGCTCACCTTCAACGCCCCGCTTGGCCCGTTCTTCTCGACGCTGCTGAACAACGCCTCGACCACCGACCTATGTGGCTCCGTGGTTAAGTGCACCCTCTTCGGGGCGATCATCGCGATCGTCTCCTGTTACAAGGGCATGAC
>DASZCV010000157.1:0-2407 GCA_035942755.1 Thermoleophilaceae bacterium | reverse complement strand
AGGCGGGCGAGCTCAAGGAGCGCGACGAGAACCTCACGGGCGAGGACATCCGCGAGGGTCTCACCGCGGTGGTCTCGGCCAAGCTCGCCAATCCGCAGTTCGAGGGCCAGACCAAGACCAAGCTGGGCAACCCCGGCATGGAGGGCTTCGTGGCCTCCATCGTCAACGCCCGCCTGAGCGAGTTCCTCGAGGAGAATCCCCGAGAGGCGAGCGCGGTGATCCGCAAGGCCGTGCAGGCCTCCCAGGCCCGGGCCGCCGCGCGCAAGGCGCGCGACCTCACGCGGCGCAAGTCCGCGCTGGAGAACTCCACGCTGCCGGGCAAGCTGGCCGACTGCTCGGTCAAGGACCCATCGCTGACCGAGCTCTTCGTGGTAGAGGGCGACTCCGCCGGCGGCTCGGCCAAGCAGGGACGCGACCGCTCCACCCAGGCCGTGCTGCCGCTGCGCGGCAAGATCCTGAACGTGGAAAAGAGCCGCATCGACAAGGTGCTCCAGAACGTGGAGATCCAGGCCCTCATCACCGCCATGGGCACGGGGATCCGCGACGACTTCGACATAACCCGGGCGCGTTACCACAAGTGCATCCTGATGACCGACGCCGATGTGGACGGCGCGCACATCCGCACGCTGGTGCTGACGCTCCTGTTCCGCGAGATGCCCGAGCTGATCGAGCAGGGTTACGTCTACATCGCCAAGCCACCGCTGTACAAGATCAAGCAGGGCTCCAGCGAGCGCTACATCGAGAGGGAGGGCGAGCTCGAGGACGTGCTGCTCTCCGACAAGCTGGAGAAGGTCTCGGTCCTCGATCGCCACGGCCGGCCGTTCAAGCTCACCGAGGCGCGCTGGCAGCGCTTCACCCGGCTGCTCAAGCAGTACGAGGGGTGGAGCAGCGCGTTGCGCGCCGACCACGGGCACGAGGCCGTCGAGTTCCTCGAGACCTCGGGACTTCTGGCCGGGGGTGTGGTCGACGAGGCCGACGTGCTGGCGCTGTTCGAGCGTGAGCCCTCCGAGGGCGACCCCTACACCACCGAGGTGCTCTCCCGCGAGGACGGGCGGATCATCGTGCGCGGCGTCGAGACCCGCACCGGCCTGGCGCGCACCCACCGCCTGCGCCGCGCGCTGTTCGAGAGCAACGAGTACGCGCAGTTCGTGCGCGTGCACGGGCAGCTGCACGAGCTGGCGGGCACGGCGCCCTTCGCGGTCTCCTTCAAGGACGCCGCCGAGGAGGCCGGGGACTACGCCGAGCTGCGCGAGGCGGTCCTCAGGGTGGCCCAGAAGGGTTTGACGCTGCAGCGCTTCAAGGGGCTGGGTGAGATGAACGCCGAGCAGCTGCGCGAGACGACCATGGACCCCGCCACGCGCACCCTGGCCCGCGTGACCATCGAGGACGCCGCCCAGACCGACCTGATCTTCTCCATGCTCATGGGCGACCAGGTCGAGCCCCGACGCGAGTTCATCGAGGGCAACGCCCGCCGGGTCGTCAACCTCGATGTCTGATTCGAGGAGGTGAGACATGGCCGCCAGTGACGTGATCGGCGGGGGCAACATCGAGCCCCGCGCGCTCGAGGACGAGATGAAGTCCGCCTACCTCGACTACGCCATGTCGGTGATCGTCGGGCGGGCGCTTCCCGACGTGCGCGACGGCCTCAAGCCGGTGCACCGCCGGGTGCTGTTCTCGATGTCCGAGAACGGGCTGGGCCCCACCCGTCCCTACTCCAAGTGCGCACGCATCGTCGGCGACGTGATGGGCAACTACCACCCCCACGGCGACTCGGCGATCTACGACACGCTCGTACGCCTCGCCCAGGACTTCTCGATGCGCTATCCGCTCGTCGACGGCCAGGGCAACTTCGGCTCGATCGACGACGATCCGGCCGCGGCCATGAGATACACCGAGGCCCGCCTCTCGCGCATGGCCATGGAGATGCTGCGCGATCTCGACGCCGACACCGTCGACTTCGCGCCCAACTACGACGGGCGCAAGCAGGAGCCCCTGGTGCTGCCGGCGCGCTTTCCCAACCTGCTGGTCAACGGCTCCGCCGGCATCGCGGTGGGCATGGCCACCAACATCCCGCCCCACAACCTGGGCGAGGTCATCGGCGCGGTGGTGGCCTACATCGACGACCCCGACATCGACGTCGGGGGCCTCATGCGCCACATCAAGGGCCCCGACTTCCCCACCGGCGGCGTGATCGTCGGCCGGCAGGGGATCCGCGACGCCTACGAGACCGGCCGCGGCCGCGTGCGCGTACGCGCCAACGCCCACATCGAGGACCTCGGGCGGGGCAAGGAGGGCATCATCGTCACCGAGCTGCCCTACACCGTGAAGAAGGGCGGCGAGGGCGGGCTGATCCAGAAGATCGCCACCCTCGTGCAGGCCAAGCGCCTGTCGGAGATCTCCAACATCG
>DASZCV010000156.1:0-11428 GCA_035942755.1 Thermoleophilaceae bacterium | reverse complement strand
CTTTGACGCCGCGCGGGCCCAGCGGGCGGCCGCCGTAGTGGTAGCCATGCAAGCCGACATGTGGCCGTCACAAGCGCCTCCGGGAACCACCTCGGGCTATGACCGGATCGTGGCAAGGCTGGCCAGACGGGCTCGTGCTTTCCGCCGCCCGGTGCTGGTTCTGCAGGGCGACTCGCATCACTTCAAGTTCGACCACCCGCTCAGGGTGGGCAGCGGCCTGCACGGCGTGACCACGGCTGCGCCGAACGTCATACGCGTCGTGGTGCAGGGCGCCGCGTCGAGCCCGCGCGAGTGGCTTCGACTGCACGTCACGCGCACGCCCGAGGTCTTCACCTGGGACCGCGTGCGCCTGAACCGCTGATCCCCTGGCCGAACTGCGCGTAGGGCTCGCGACGGCACGCGTACAGGCCGGCCGCCGGGTACCGTGCGGCCATGTCGTGCGTTGCGGTTCGCACCGCCGGCGTTGCCGACGCCCCCTCGATCGCCCGCGTGCACGTCAGCTCGTGGCAGGCCGCCTATCGCGGCATCCTCCCCGACGAGGTACTCGACGCCATGTCGCCGGGGCAGCGAGAGGAGCGCTGGCGCCAAATCCTCTCAGGCGGGGAGGAATCGGGATTCACAGTGGTGGCCGAAGTCGAAGGCCGCGGAGTTCAAGGCTTCGGCTCAGCCCTTCCCCGGAGTCGAGACGATGATGCCGGCGAGCGCACCGGCGAGGTCACGGCCCTCTACGTCGAGCCTTCCGGGTGGCGGCGCGGCATCGGGCGCCGGCTTCTTGCCGAGGTGCTCGACCGGCTAGGAAGCCACGGCTGTCAAGAGGCCACGGTGTGGGTCTTGGCGGAGAACCACAGGGCCCACAAGTTCTACGCGAGGTTCGGCTTTGCCCTCGACCGCGCTGAGGCCCGGCACGGCACCAGCGGCCAGACCAAAGTGCGTCTGGCGGCCTCGCTGGCAAGGGCCGCCACGCCGCATCGAAGTGACTCGACTGGCACAGACACATAAAGTGGCCTGGGAGCACTCACGGTATTGCTCGGCCTGGCATGGGAGGCTGCCGACGTGAACGGCGCCGCCCGTGTCGAGGCCCGGCACGTTCCCACTGCTCCTATTCGGCTGGACGGGCGCGAGCTGGCCGGCGCCGTTGCCGACGTGGGTGTGTTGGTGCCGATCGCGACCGCACTCGTCGTGGTGAACGGGCTGGGTGCCACCGCGGTGCTGCTCCCGGCCGGGCTCTTGTGCCTTCTGGCCGCGTTCGCCTATGGCCTTCCGGTGCCCGTCCAGCCGCTGAAGGCTTTCGGCGCGATCGCCATCGCCCAGGGGCTGGGTGCGGACGAGGTGGCCGCGGGTGCGCTTCTGATGGGAGTCACCTTCCTCGTGCTCGGACGCACGGGGCTCGTGGACCGCGCGGCGCGGATCTTCCCCCGGGCAGTCGTCCGCGGCGTTCAGCTGACGGTGGGGCTGCTCTTCCTGAAAGTCGCCTGGGGTCTCTTGCACGACGCGCCGACATCCTTTCGCGATCACACCGCCGACCCGACCGTGCTCGTGATCCTCGGCATAGTGGTGTTGGCCGTCGCGATGGCGTTCAGGCGTCGCTCCGTGGCGCTCGCGCTCGTGGGGCTCGCGCTGGTGGTGATTTTGACTCGCGCCGGTGGCGACCTGGCGTTGGGACCGTCGAGCGTCGCGCTTCCAGACCTGGACGCGGCCACGTTCTGGACGGCGTTGACGGTCCTGGTGCTGCCGCAGGTTCCTCTCACCTTCGCCAACTCGTGTGTCGCCACCAGTGACGCCGCGCGCACCTACTTCGGCGAGCAGGCTGCGCGGGTAAGGCCGGGGCGCCTGGCTTCGACGCTCGGCCTGGCAAACCTGTTCTCCGGCGCCATCTCGGGCATGCCCGTGTGCCACGGCGCGGGGGGCCTTACCGCGCACCGGGCCTTTGGAGCACGCACCGCCGGAGCACCCATCGTGTTGGGCGCCACGCTCGTGATCCTCGCGGTGGGTTTGGGCGCCGGCCTGGCCGCGCAGCTCGCTGCCTTCCCCCTGCCGGTGCTCGCGGGGATGCTCGCTGCCGCCGGCCTGCTTCATATCGGTCTCTTGCGCGACCTCCAAGGCGCGCGCGAGGGCGCCGTTGCCCTCCTCGTCGGGGGCGTCGGGTTCCAGGCCAACCTCGCGGTCGCCGTGGCGCTTGGACTCGCGCTCTGGTGGCTGCCGGCGGGCGCAGTCCGCCTCCGGCGGCTCGTGATCCGCCCGGCCTGACTGTTCGCCGTGCGACGAGCTCGAGGACTTCGAACTGATCGAGGAGCTGATCGAAGATAAGTCGGCGGCCGTGCTCTTCGAAGCGAGAATCAGAGGCAAGGCAGCGCAGGGCTTACCGTGGTGCGCCTCGATGAGCAGGGGCAGGTTCGCGAGTTGACCGTCTTCTTTCGACCGCTTGAGAGCCTGCAGCTGATCGCTGAAGTGATCGGCGCTCGAATGGCCGCTCATTGCGGGCCTCCGCCTTAGGCCCCGCCAGGCAACCCGTCCGACTCGGTTAAACGTTCCGCCAGCGCACCGGAATCTCGGTAAGTCCTGACTTGCGCCACAGGGCTGTGAGCGTAGCCTGGTCCTTTTCGGCCGCATGGTAGATCACCAACTAGACACGTCCAGGACAGCGTTGCGTATCCACATACAGGAAGGACCCATTGCCCACCTCGCGTACGCTCGATCGGAGCCGGCGAATAGCGGTAGCTTTACCGTCAAGAACAGTGCGGCGAGGTAGGTCGGCGCACGTCCTCGTCCCCTGCACGACATCACCGAGGCATCCACTCGCCAAGGCCACCGTGCACCCGACAAGCAGCCAAGCCGCGGTTACGGGCACCGCTGAGCCAGCTGAGCGGACATGCTTCATAAGCGCACGTACGCCCAAGGTGATGGTCTTCGCTGGTGAGCCACCCCGCGCGGGCAGCCTCTCAGCACCTCGAGGAGGACTACTGAACTAGGACACCGGCAGGGCTCGTCAACGAGTCCGATGCCACCAGTAGACATAGGGCGGCCATGAGGGGTAGGGCCACGGCCCCACACGCCAGAGCTCGGGATTGGGCTCCCCTCGTGGGCGCCAGCCCGCGTAGTTTTGCTCGCGAATCTGGCTTCCGACGATATAGGCATGATCGCGGAAGGTACGCCATCCGCAGATCCATGAGGCGTAGGTTTGATCGCGCGTCCAGCCGCCGCCAGCCCAGTCCGGCGTGGGATGGTAGCCCCATGACTGCAGGGTGCCAACTGGATTATTCGAGTCGAACGTCATCCAGCCCTTGCCTACGGTCGGCCGAGGCGATGCAAACGAGCCGCACGTTCTATAGGTCCAAAAGTTGTTGCCAAAGCTCACCCGCGCTTTAGGAGACGCAACCGAAGACGCGCGTCTCAAGGCCGTGGCCTTCCTCATGTAGCTCTTCAGAGTGGGAAGCCCTTGAAGCAGGGGGGCCGCACCGGCGAACCCCCGGTTGCTCTTGCCACTTTGAACCACGGCATTCGCGAAGACCGCCATCTCCCGGCCGAGCCTGCGGCCCGTCGCGTCCATCCCTGCAGCGGCAGCACTAGCTTCGTCAAACGTGACGATCTGTGTAGGGCTAACGCGCGAGAACGAATCCACTTCTGCCTGAACGGCGCTTAGCTTGGCAAGAGCCGACGCGCTTCGCGCCTTGCCAGCGGCTGGGGCCGAGCTTGGCGCCAGCACGAGCGCAAGGGCACCCAAGGCGCCGATGAGAATCAGTCGAGCGTACACTTCTGCTCCTTTATTCTGGACAGCCGGAGCGCAGTGTCCTCGTCAGCCGGCACCCGTCCTAGGCACGCTCTCAGTGGCCCGAGTCTACATGCTTTCGGACGCACGTCAATCGCTTTACGGTGAGTTTCTGGCAGAGGTTTGGTGTGAGGGGAGTCAGGCGCCGTGCGGGGGAGCGTTTCAGTGGCACCGGGCACGATGTCGGCGACTCCGCAGGCGCGATGGGAGGTCCGGTCAATGCCCCGCGCCTGGCTCCGGCGGCTTCTCGCCCTCGTAGTAGTCCACTGCGTCGGAGCGGCGGTGAAGCTCGCGCAAGTCGGCGCCGTCAGGCCTCCGTCCGTAGACCCCGACCTTGTCGCTGTCCGGATAGACGCAGATCTCCGGCACACCGTGCGGACTGACCACCAGCAGTCGCACCGTCTCCGCGGTCCGGTTCAGGAGCTGGTGGCCGCCGCGCTCCCCTACGAGGAACGCCACCGTCTCGCCGGGCTCCAGGTCGCGCCACCCCTCAGGCGTACGCAGCGACGGACGCCCACGAAGAACGAACAGAAGCTCCTCCTCGGCGTAGTGGAAGTGGTACGGGTAGGCCGCCTGCCCGGGCGGAACCTCCCATACGCTCGCCCCTAGCCGCTCGGCTCCCGCTTGGCGGCCGATGCGGGCGCGACGGCAGTCGAAGCCCTCCTGCTGCCGGGACTCATCGAAGTGCGGCTCGAAGATGTTCGGCATCGGTCCTCCCCAGTAGCTCACATAAAGCGGACGGAGCCTAGATCGGCGCCGGCGCTTCCGCTGCCACGGCGGCGTGACCGGCGCCGCGGGGCAGCTCGTAGCGGCGCCGAAGCTCGTACAGGGTGGTGCGCTCAGCTGCGGGACGGCAGGCGGCGTGGGCGGCCTTCACCAGCTGGTCGGGTGTGAGCATCACCCCGTGCCGGGAGCCCGCCAGGCGGCTGATGCTCTCCTCCATCAGCGTTCCGCCGAGGTCGTTGACCCCCCAGCGAAGCGCCTCCGTGGCCGCATCGAGCCCCATCTTCACCCAGCTTGCCTGGAGGCTCGGGATCGCGCGCCCGAGCCCCAGCCGGAAGGCGGCGGTGTGCTTCAGGTTCTCCTCGCGCGAGATCTCCTCGATGCCGTGGGTGCGGCCGAGGAGGGTGTGGAACGGGACGAAGGAGAGCGGCACGAACTCCGTGAAGCCGCCGGTGCGCGCCTGCAGCTCACGGACCACCCGCATGTGCTCAGCGAGCTCCCATGGCTCCTCGATGTGCCCGAACATCACGGTCACGGTGGAGCGAAGGCCCGCGGCGTGACTGGCCTCGATGATCTCTACCCACCGCCCGACCGGGAGCTTGTTGGGAGAGATTCGCTGGCGGACGCCGTCGTGGAGGACCTCTGCGGCGGTGCCGGGCGTGGAGCCGAGGCCGGCTTCCCGCAGCCGGTGAAAGACCTCGCCTGGCGGCAAGCCCGACGTCTCGCACATGTGGTCGATTTCCATCGCGGAGTACGCGTGCAGATGAAGCTGAGGTGCTATCTCCCGCGCCAGGCGAAGCCATTCCTCGTAGTCATCGAGCGTCCAGTCGGGATGGATTCCCGACTGGATGCAGAGCTCGGTGGCGCCGAACTCCACCGCGGCCTCGACGCGCCGGATGAACTCCGCGCGGTCGTGCTGATAGGCGCCGGGCGAGCGCCTGCCCTGACCGAATCCGCAGAACGAGCAGCCGACCACGCACACGTTGGACACGTTGATGTTGCGGTTCACGACGAAGGTCACCGTCTCCCCCGCGAGCTCCGCCCGCAGCTCGTCCGCGGCCTGGCGCATGTCCTCGATCGCCTCGGGGCGGTCCTCGGCAAAGAGCGCGGTCAGCTCTGCCTCGTCAAGCGGATGCCCGTGGCGGGCTCGATCTAGCGCGCTGGGCACCAGCTCTCCGCGCACCAACCGCTCCTCCCTTCGCCCCGACCCGCGTCGCGGGATGAAGCTCCAGTAGCGCGCCTTGATCACATCGAGCACGCCCTGCTCCAGCCACTCCGGGTTCCGATACTGCGGGTAGACTCAGAGGCGCTCTGTGAGCGCGAGAGATCGTTCGGAGAGCACCCTGCGCATGCGGTGCGGCGAGGGGAACGGATGCTCCGGCGAGATGTGGTCCCCGTTTGCCGAGAGTCCTCCCAGAGCGGTGGCGCCCTGCTCGACCAGCGGCAGCCACCAGTCCGACAGGTTCGGCGGAATCTGTACGCCCACATCAGGCATGAGGCGCCGGCACTCGCGCACGAGCAGGCGCATCTCCTCGAGCGTGACAGGCTGTGCCCAGGGGGGCATCGCGGCGACCTGGCCACGCCGCCCGTGGCGCTGCGAGGCAGCGGCGATCGCGGCGGGCTCCGCGCCGTGGTAGTGCGGATGGGAGACGAAGCTCTGGAGGATCACCTCCTGTAGATGGCCGTACTGCGCGTGTACCTCCGCAAGCGCGGCGAGCGCCCCGACCCGCTCATCCTGAGTCTCGCCGATGCCCACGAGGATGCCGCTGGTGAACGGGATCGCGAGCTCGCCCGCCGCCCTGATCGTCTCGAGGCGGCGCTGCGGATGCTTCGTCGGGGACCCGTGATGGACCACGAGGTCCGGGTTGATGGACTCGAGCATGAGCCCCTGCGAGGCGGTTACCTCGCGCAGCCGCGCCAGGTCCACAGCGGGCAGCACCCCCAGGTTGGTATGGGGCAGCAGCCCTCGCTCGAGCGCTCGCTCACACGCCCAGACCACATATGAGGTGAAGTCCTCGTGGCCGTACTCATCCAGGCGCTCCGCCACCCGCGGGTTCACCTCGGGCCGTTCGCCCGTCAGCACGAGCAGCTCCTTGGCGTTCCGCCGCAACGCCTCGTCGAGCAGGCCCTCCACCTCCGCCGGCGCGTAGAGGTGGGGCTGGTGGGTGGCAAACGCGCAGTACTTGCAGTAGCAGCGGCAGGTCCGCGAGAGCGACAGCGTGTAGTTGCGGGAGAACGTGACGCGCCGCACGCCCCCAGTCTATGTGGCGATCAGCCCACGGGACCCATCCCGCCGGGCCCCTTCTTGCCCGGTGCGATGACGAGGTTGAAGTACAGGAGAGCCGCCAGGACGGCGCCTATGACCGGCGCGAGCACGTAGGCCAGGAGGAAGTTGTCGACACCCCCGAACTCTCCGCTCACCAGGGCGGGCCCGAAGGATCGGGCGGGGTTGAAGCCCGCGCCCGTCAGCGGGGCGATCACCATCACGAGCAGCCCGAGCGTGGCGCCGATCGCGAATGCCGCCCAGTCCCTGGCCGCGCGCGGGTTGACCGCCACCCCCACGATCACCCAGACCAGGAAGAAGGTGCCGATGCCCTCGGCCAGCATCCCGAGCAAGAGCTTCTCGTCGATCTTGTCGCTCAAGAGGGTCGCGCCGTAGTTGACGGCATCCGCGTTTCTGAACTCGTTGAGAAGCACCTTCGTGACAAGGGTGCCCGCGACGGCGCCCGCGAGCTGGACGGCTACATAGATCGCGGCGTCGACGGGCCGGATCTGCCGGAGCACCGTCAGCGCCACGGTGACCGCCGGGTTGAAATGCGCGCCCGAGACCACGGCCAGCGTCTGGATCAGCATGAAGAGCACGAAGACGTGCACAAGCCCGATGACCGAGAAGTCGATGAACGGGGCCGGCACCTGCGGGGTGGCCGGCGTGACGTAGAGGGAGACGGCCGCCGTGACGAAGAAGACGAGCGCGAACGTCCCGATGAACTCTGCGACGTAGGCGGCTGGGCCGCGCTCCTCGGGCTCGTCGTATGCTCGCTCCCCAGCCAGCTCTCCTGCCTCCACAGCGGAACCTCCACAGATCGGTTGGCGCGATTGTACGTTGGGGGTCGGTCGTTTCCGCAGAGGGTGAGGCATAACCGCCAACCCGCCTATCGCCAGCCGCCGTCGCCATAGTCTTGCCCCCAATGAGGCGCAGCTGGATGTCGATCGGCCCCGTAGCCCTCGTGCTCGCAGCCGCGGGGTGCGGCGAGGAAGCGGCAGACCCCCGGCAGGGGGGGCCGGTTAGAGCCGTGACGATCGCCCTCGACTTCCAGCCCAACGCCGTGCACGCCGGCATCTACGCGACCGTGCGGGAGCGCCTGGACCGCCGGCGTGGCCTCAAGCTCACGCTCCGCGCGCCGAGTGCGTCAACCGACTCCCTCAAGCTCCTGACCAGCGGGCGGGCCGACTTCTCCGTGGTGGACATCCACGACCTCGGCCTCGCGCGGGAGCGCGGACAGGATCTCGTGGGAGTCGGCGCCATCGTGCAACGCCCGCTGGCGGCGGTGATCGCCCGCGATCCCGTGAGGCGCCCGCGCGACCTCGAGGGCCGGCGGGTGGGGGTCACGGGCCTGCCCTCCGACGACGCCGTTCTGCGAGCCGTCGTGGAGGCCGACGGAGGCGACTTCGCCAAGCTCCGCCGGACCACCATCGGCTTCTCGGCGGTGCCCGCCCTCGTTGCGAAGAAGGTGGACGCGGTGGTCACGTTCTGGAGCGCGGAGGGAGTCGCGCTGAAGCAGCGCGGAGTGCGCACCCGTGAGTTCCGCGTAGACGAGTTCGGCGCCCCCCGCTATCCGGAGCTGGTGCTCGTTGCCAAGCGCGCCACCATGCGGCGAAGCGCTGCCCTGGTGCGCGATACCGTAGCCGCCCTCGCTGCGGGCACGCGCAGCGCCCTGGAGCGACCGGAGGCGTCGGTGCGCGACATCGTGCGCGCGTCCGGCGCCGATGAGCCACTGGTGCGCGCCCAGCTCGCGGCGGTTGCGCCCGCGCTGCGGCCGCCTTTGCGGCTCGACCGCGCGCAACTCGCCCGCTGGGCGCGTTTCGACGCGCGCTTCGGGATCCTGCGGCGCGCGCCCGACGTGGGCCAGACCTTTCCCGGCTACGACGCAAACTCAGGTGGCAGGGAGGAGGCCCTTCACGAGAGCGGCCATCTCACGCGCCATCCGTGACCGCGGCACGACGCGGCTGAAGCCCGCCTCCTCCGCGCGGCGGCGCATGTCCTGATCGACGTGGGAGTAGAAGCCGAGCGTCGGCACCGCCTCGAGCTCTCCGCGCTCGCGCATCGACAGCACGAGGGCGGGGCCATCCAAGCCCTCGGCGGTGAGATCCACGACCACGAGGTCGTGAAAGGAGGCGGCCACGCGCAGCGAGTCGGCGGAGTCGAAGCGGTTGACGGTGTGCCCGGCCAGGCCGAGCCCGCCCTCCACCTTCGAGCCGAACAGCAGATCCGGACAGAGGAGGGCGATTCGCGCCATGTCGGCCGCTACTGCCCGCGGCGCTTTCGAAACTCCTCGCGCACCGATTCGGGGCGGCCCCACATCTGCGTGACCTCGACGCGTCCGGAGCGCGCATCGCGTGGCTCCACCTCGCCCGCTATGCCCTCCTCGTCGAGGAGCGAGAGCGTTCCGCGGATCGTCTCGGGTGCGGCGGCGTGGCCGAACTCGTGCGCCGAGCGGAGCCGGAAGTGCCAATCGTGGTGGGAGTAGGGCATCGCGTTGATCTGGGTCAGCAGCGTGGCGGCCTCCACGTAGCGGTCCTCGTCATCGATCCGCAAATCGAGCTCGAGGTGGGTCCAGTCGGGCGGCAGCGCGTCCAATATCCGCTGGAAGTCCTCTGCAAGAGCCACCGACGCCAGTCTATTCAGGCCGCCCGGGTCTCATGGTGCTTGCTTCACTCGCATCATCCGCACGAGCTCGCCTCCAAGGGCGTGGTCACCGGAGGTGAAGCGCACGAGCAACGGGCCGTCGAAAGGCTGGCGCTCGAGCACCTCGAGCGAATCGCCCGGGCCGATGCCCCGCTCGGACAGGTAGCGCAGCATCGCGGGATCGGAGTCTGAAACCCTCACGAAGACCCCGGTGGCACCGGGCTCGAGGTCTGCGAGCGCCTGTGAGCTTCCCTCCTCGATCTCGCCCTCGAGCGTAGGGATCGGGTCACCGTGGGGATCGTGGGTAGGGTGGCCGAGCTTCTCGGCGATGAGCGCCGAGAGCTCAGGGGAGATCGCGTGTTCGAGCACCTCGGCCTCCTCGTGGACCCGGTCCCACGACATCCCGAGCGCCTCCGCAAGGTAGAGCTCGAGCAGCCTGTGATGGCGGATGACCTCGAGGGCCACTCGCTCTCCGGCAGAGGTGAGCACCACCCCGTGGTAGGGCTCCCGCTTGACCAGGCCGAGCGACTCCAGCCGCTTGATCATCGCCGACGTGGACGCGGGCGAGACGCCCAGGCGGTAGGCGAGCGCGGAGGTGGAGACCGGCTCCTCGGAGCGGCCGTGCAGCGAGTAGATCGCCTTGGCGTAGTCCTGCACCGCGACGGAGATGGCGGTGTCGGCGGCAGCCATCACAACGAGATCAGGAGGCTGGTGGCGAACATGACCGCTACGCCCGTGAGCAGGCCTCCCACGGCTAGCGGGTGAAGGAGGCGCCCGGCCGAGTCGCGCACGCTCGGGGCGATCTGCACGATCACCTGCGCGATGGCGCCGGCCCCGAGGCCGAACATGAACGCGGCGAGGCTGGGGTTGAAGGCCGACGCTCCGATCCAGGCGCCCAGCACCGCCGGAATGCCGGCGAGTACGCCGAGGCCCGCCAGGCGCTTGAGGCTGCCCTTCGCCTGCCCCTCGCCCCGCGCCACCGGCGCGACGATCGCGAGCCCCTCCGTGGTGTTGTGAAGCGCGAAGCCAACGATCAACGCGGCGCCCAGGGCCAGCGAGCCGATCGCGTAGGCGGACCCGATCGCAAGGCCCTCACCGAGGTTGTGCAGGCCGATCCCGAGCGCTACGAGGAACGCCAGCCGCCATGGGCTGGCTGCGCCACCCGCCTGCTTGCGGCGCCCGCGTAGCCAGGCGTCGATTCCGGCCAGCGCCAGGTACGCGGCGCCTGCCCCCAGATACACGAGGACGGCACCCCCGAAGGCCTGGGAGCCCGAGCCCGCGAAATCCGTGCCCTCGAGGAGGGCATCGACTCCCAGGAAGCCGAGCAGGCCCAGGGTGAGCGCCAGCAGGAACTGCACCCAGCGCGGATCGATGCTTCTCACCCAGGGCAGCCACAGCATCCCGATCCCCACCGGGATCACCCCCACGTAGAGGCCCACGAGCGCCATCAACCCGAAGAAGCCAAGGTCGGCGTCCGGGGTCTCCGCCGCGACATCGATCGCGTGGGTCACGGTGCCGCCCGTGGCCGTCACGAGCCCCACCTCGTAGGCCTGACCCTCGATCCACGGGTAGTCGACCGTGATCTCCGTGGATGCCAGCCGCCCGATCTCCGCGTCGGTTTGGCGAAACCCCGCGAACGCGTCGTTCACGGTGACCTGCCGAATCGAGACCGGATCCGGGCCGTCGTTTCGCACGCTGAGCTCGATCTGACCCGGGCGCAGGTGGGTGCTCTCGACGGCGAGCTCCTCGACCGGAATGCCGTTGCGATCGAGCCCGGGCGCCCCCAGCCCCACGAACAGGCCGATGGCCACGCCGAGCACCAGCAGCGGCAGGATCCCGGCCAGCCAGCCGGGCAGCCGGCGGGCGCCCGCGCGCCCGGCCGTTGCCTGACCGGCCTCCATCAGAGGCCCCCGTCCCTAGACGCGGATCTGAGCAGCGAGGACCGAGGAGACCAAGGACGCAGGCTCGAAGCCTTGCCGGGGCAAGGCGAGAGCCAAGGACACAGGTATCCGAAGGTCATCGCGGCTCAGACG
>DASZCV010000155.1:0-2943 GCA_035942755.1 Thermoleophilaceae bacterium | reverse complement strand
GATCACGGAGACGCGCTTCCAAACAGGTGGTGCGTGGTAGGCCCTGGTACGAACCTCGGCGGGAAGCTTCTCGTCGGGGCTCATGCCGCTGATCTTCACGTAGCCCCCTGCCGGGATGAGGCCCACCGCGTACTCGGTCTCCCCCACCTTCTTCGACACCAGCGTGGGTGGGAAGAACAGCGAGAACTTCTCGACGCGCATGCCCACCGCCTTCGCCACGGCGAAGTGACCGAGCTCGTGCAGGATCACGAGCAGCGCAAAGCCCGCGAAGGCCAGAAACCAGCTCAAGCGCTCGGCGCTCGGCCGGGGACCTGCGCCGCCTGATCCTGGCCGCGCGTCGCCCCCGCGCCGTCGCGCACGAGCAACGAGGCGGTCTCCCGCGCCTTGGCGTCGGCGGCGAGGAGGTCCGCGAAGTGGCGGACCGGACTCGGGGGGTGCTCCTCGAGGGTGCGTTCGATCACCCGGGCGATGCCGGGAAAGCGCAGGTCACCCGCGAGGAAGGCGTGGACGGCGATCTCGTTGGCGCCATTGAGGACGCAGGGCGCGGTCCCTCCCGCGGCAGCGGCCCGCTTGGCCAGGCCGAGGCAGCCGAAGACCTCGATATCGGGGGCCTCGAAGGTCAGCTCCCCGACGCTTGCCAGGTCGAGGGTCTCCACCGGCACGCCAGGGCGCTCGGGGTAGTGGAGCGCGTAGGAGATCGGCACCCGCATGTCGGGGTACCCGAGGTGGGCGAGCGAGGCCCCGTCGTTGAGGTGGATCAGCGAGTGCACGATCGACTGGGGGTGCACTACGACGTCGATGCGGTCGTAGGGGACGCCGAACAGGTGGTGTGCCTCGATCAGCTCGAGCCCTTTGTTCATGAGCGTGGCCGAGTCGACGCTGATCTTTCCGCCCATGTCCCATGTCGGGTGGGCGAGCGCCTCCTCGCTTGTCACGCCCTCGAGCTCCGCGGCGCTGCGCCCGCGGAAGGGACCGCCCGAGGCGGTGAGCACCAACCGCTCGACGGTGCCCGGGCTCTGGGCCTCCACGAGCTGGAAGAGGGCCGAGTGCTCTGAGTCGACAGGCAGGATCTTCGCGCCCGTGGCCTCAGCGAGCGCCATCACGAGCTCCCCGCCTACCACCAGGCTCTCCTTGTTCGCAAGCGCCAGGTCGATGCCCTCGCCGAGCGCCGCAACGGTGGGTCCCAGTCCAGCCGAGCCCACGAGGGCGTTCAGCACGAGGTCGCACTCACTCTCGGTTATCAGGGCCACCAGCCCTTCGGCGCCGGCAAGCACCTGGCCGTCGGGCCAGCGCTCCGCCGCCCGCGCGGCTGCGTCGGAGTCGGCCAGCGCCACCTTGCCCACGTCGAAGGCCGCTGCCTGCTCGAGCAGGACCTCGGCGTTCGAGTGCGCGGCCAGCCCCACCACCTCGAGCGAATCGCTTCCCGACATCACGTCGAGCGCCTGCGTGCCGATGGAGCCGGTCGAGCCGACGATGAGGACCCTGCGCACCCGAAGGAGTGTAGGAGGGGCCGCGCTTCCGACAGCGGGCGGGGCTCAGCCGTACCCGAGCGCCAGCGCGGCGTAGAAGGCCACCACCACCGTGAAGAACACGGCGTCGAGGCGGTCGAGGACCCCGCCGTGGGCCCCGAAGAAGCGGCCCGCGTCCTTTACCTCGAGGTCTCGCTTGACCGCCGACTCGAAGAGGTCTCCCACGGGCGCGGTCAGCGCCACCAGGAACCCGAGCAGCAGCGCGTGCGGGCCGGTCAGCCAGTCCTGGTAGAGGCCCGCCAACCAGAAGGCTGCGGTGCCACCCACGATCCCTGCTACCAGCCCCTCCACGGTCTTCTTCGGTGAGAGGTCCGGCGCGAGCGCCCTGCGGCCCCAGAGGCGCCCGCCGGTGAAGGCCGCGCTGTCACCGATGAAGGTGGCGATCAGCACGTCGATCATCAGGCCGTCGCCATGGGGAAGCTCGCGCAGGAACACCGCGTGAGCCAGGGGGAGCCCGACCCAGAACAGTCCGAAGAGCGTCGCCGCTATGCCCCAGGCGAGGTTGTCCAGACGTGCGCGTGTCATCGCCAGCGCGAAGACCAGCGGGAACGCCGCGACGAGCGCGATCAGGACGTCTGCCCGCTCCTCGTAGAGCGCGAGGAGGACCAGCGCCGC
This sequence comes from Thermoleophilaceae bacterium, assembly GCA_035942755.1. Taxonomy (GTDB): domain Bacteria; phylum Actinomycetota; class Thermoleophilia; order Solirubrobacterales; family Thermoleophilaceae; genus JAAYBF01. Next base: position 799 of record DASZCV010000155.1, on the reverse strand, counting down.
CAGTGAGACGTAGCCCGCCAGGTCGATCGGCCGCGAGCGGCGCATCATGCGGTAGAGCTCGCCGAGCGCGACCGTGCCCAGCAGGATCAGCCCGAGGGCGAAGACGAGCCCGCCCTGCATCACGATGAAGAGCGCAAAGGCGATGGCCGGGACCGCAGCGAGGATGCGCGGGCCGAGATCGGCGCCCCCCCGGCCCCGAGACGGCGGGCCCTCGCCCGAACCCCGTCTGCGCCGCGGTGGTGGCGCCTCGCCCGAACCCTCTCTGCGCCCAGGCGGTGGCGCCTCGGCCTCGGGGGGTGGAGGGCGGTCCCGCGGGATCGTCAGGCGTTGCCCTGAAGCGGCCGAGCGGCCGCTCCCACGCTCGTCCCGACGCTCTTGCCGACCGGTCCGCCGGCCAGAAGGGCGGCGCTCCGGCGGCCTGCCCCGGCCTTCCCGACCGCCTCCCCCCCGCGCGCTCATGGCTCAGCGCGCTCCGAACCGGCGCCGTCGGCGCGCGTACTCGCTCAGCGCAGCCTCGAATGCCTCGCTCGAGAAGTCCGGCCACAGCTCATCGCGAAAGACGAACTCAGAGTAGGCGCACTGCCACAGCAGGTAGTTCGAGATGCGCTGCTCGCCGCTCGTGCGGATGAGGAGGTCGGGGTCGTGCATGTCTGGCGCGTAGAGGTGCTTGCGGAACTGGTCCTCGGTCTCTCCCGAGAAGGTTCGCGCCGCGTCGACGATCTCCGCCCTACCGCCGTAGTTGAACGCCACGAACAGGGTGATCCGCTCGTTGTCGCGCGTCACCTGCTCGGCCCAGTCC
>DASZCV010000154.1:0-5671 GCA_035942755.1 Thermoleophilaceae bacterium | reverse complement strand
GGCAGCAGCACCGCGGCGGTGTCGTACTGGGAGCCCTGGCTCTTGTGCACCGTCATGGCGTGGAGGTGTCCACGGCGCCCAGCCGGAAAGTGCTGAAATCGGGGCACATCACGATCACGTCGCGGGGCTCAAGCGTGGGGTCGTCCGCGAGCAGTGCAGGATCGCGTCGGGAAGCACCTCGACCTGGCGGGCACGGCCGTGGCAGGCGTGGACCTGAACGCTTTGGTCCTCGGGGGCCAGGAGGGGCCGCGCATCGGGGTGGACGGGCAGCGCAGCCGGGAGCTGGCGGTCGGCGCGCACGGCGGCCTGCACGCCGGCCAATAGCGAGTCGTCGGGGTGATCGACGGGGTTGTGATGGTCGATGTGCTCGGCCGCGCCCAGGACGAGCTGCATCTCGCGCGCGTCCCGACCCAGGAGGCCAGCAGGCGATTGGCCGCTGCGCTCCTCGTGGGATCGTCGCGGCGGCGCACCACCGGCGAGCGGCCTGCGATCTGCCGCCCGACCTCACGCCACAGGGCGGGCCAGGGGTGCAACAGGCACAGATGGGTCTCGCGCCCCGCCGCCAGCGCGCGCATCACCTCGAGCTCGCCGCCGGCGCCGTCGACGTCGCGCCCGGCCGCCCAGGCGCGGACCATGTCCGGGCGGTGCAGGGCGTAGCGGTCGAAGAGGTCGGCGAGGTGACGGAGCGTGGCGAGCCGACGCGCTCGGCGGGCGGGGTCCACGGCCCCGTCGGCGCCGCCCAGGTGGGCAGCGAGGGTGTGCAGCCAGGGCTCGTGCAGGCAGGCGTCGACGACCTCGAGCAGCGCCCAGACCGCCGGCTCGGGCAGCCACGGGTCGGCATCGGCCTCGATGCCCGACGCGGTCGCGACCGCATCGCCGACGAGCCGGCGCGGCGAGGGGAACGCCACGTTGGCGCACACCCCGTCGCCCCGGCCGGGCGTCGCGCCGAGCCGGTCGGACATCCGCTGGGCCAGCCAGCGCACCATCCCCCGCGTGGGCACGCACACGACGTCGGGCGCGAAGGGATTCGTCCGGCGGCTGGGCCAGCAGCCGCGCAACGCCTCGACCAGCCCGTCGGCGCGTTCGGCTCGGTGGACGTGCAGCATGGAGACAGTGTGCGCCGATAGCGCGAGCGGCCCATCTCTGTTGCGAGACAACGTAGCGACAGTGGGTGGGCGCCGGTCGTGTCCCACCTCCCGGGGGAAGTGAGGCGGGCGTAGCCTCCGCCTTGACCGGCAAGTCGAAGCTTCAGAAGGTACGCCCGCATGGCCAGAGTGGCTCTGTAGGAGAGTTTCGCCGCGAGCTGGATGAGGTGCCCGCAAGGCGTCGATCGAGAGAGCGATCCCTCGAGGCGGTCGGCTGCCTGGGCGCCCAGCCTGTCCTGGGCAAGGGGGTGGTCCGCCATGCCGCCGAGCGTTACCGGGCCTGGTGCAGGCGCCGCCTCGCAGAGCACCATCCCCTGCGCTTCTCGCAGAAGTTGCTCGACGCGCGTCCAGATCAAGAAGATGAGCCGGAATGCCGATGCCTGGGTGCGATGCCCATTCCCGGGTCGTCGTGATCGAGGATGAGCATGAGTGCCGCCATCAACTGCTGTCCGCTCGGGCGGACCACCACGGTTAGGAAGGCAGCGTCGGATACCCGACCTCGCCTCCAAGAGGACTGGCCTGATGGCCCTATCTTCACGATCGAGTTTCTTCGTGAGGGTGGCGTCAAGGAGGACCTGGGCAAGGGGGTCCGCGGGGTCCGCGGGGCCCTGAAGAGTGAGGAGCGTGTGGCCCAGCTGACCGCCGGGCTGGAGGCGCACGTGGGGATGCCCAGCGAGCGCTTTGCGCTCGGGAGGCTCGCGCTGGTTCTTCCCGAGCCGGAGGGCGGTCGCGCTCTCCAGCCGCAGCGCGATCAGAACGGGGACGAGTGCTGATGAAGTGCACCCACCCGACGATCTACCTCGCCTGGCATGGCCTTTGGCGTCGTTGCAGCGTCTGCGCAGCCTACCTGCGCCCGGATGGGACGCTGACGGCCTGCTTACGCAAGGTGGCGACACGAGGCCGAGAGCTACAACCACGCCACCGCCCCGTCGATGGGGGGAGGAGCTGGCCGAACCGCCTTCCGGCGGGTCGCATCGTCGATGTGAGTGAGGAGGAGGTCGCGGAAGGCGGTAAGCCCACATACGACGACCTGCTGAGTTCAGCCCAGGTCGTCGCGAGGCCAATGCTGAGTACCGAACTTGATGGGAGGGACAAATCGACAGCTTCCTCCGCCGAGGCACAGCCGCCGCAAAGTCCGGATGGCGGCTGGTCGGTCGGGTCCCACCTCGCGGGGGACATGAGGCGGGCGTAGCCTCCGCTCTGACCGGCAAGTCGAAGCTCCAGGAGTACGCCCGCATGGCCAGAGTAGCTTCGTAGGATGCTGGCCGAGCGGAGCTACCTCCGTTTTCCATCCGGAGAGTGGGACTGGCACCCACACGCCCGGATCTACCTTCACGGCTATGGCACGTCCCGTGCGCTGGATTCCCGCGCTGGCCCTCATGGCCCTGCTGTTCGCGCTGTCTGCCCAGCCCGAACTGGGCACCGGATTGGGTCCGCTGGACCTCCTTCTGCGCAAGCTGGGTCATATGGGGGCCTACGCCGTGCTGTGGCTCGCCGTGCTGTACGCAGTGGGCGAGCGCCGCGCGGGCGTGGCGACGGTGCTGGCTCTGGCCTATGCCATCAGCGACGAGTGGCACCAGACCTTCGTGGCCGGGCGCAACGGCGCAGCCCACGACGTGGCCATCGACGCGCTGGGGATGATGCTCGCCGCGGGAGCCTGGCTGCGCTGGCGCAGGGGCCGCGTCACCCTGCCCAGCCCCGCGCCGAGTGGGCCATCGGCTCGCCGATGACGCGTATCTGCTCGTGATCGGCCGCGGTGGCGGCGGCCTGCACACCGCCCTCCCCCTCCGCGCTTGGAACCGGCGCCGGCCACCCTCGCTGGTAGTCTCCGCCCAGCGGATCCCGGAACGGACGAGAGGTTGCTCTATGCCGGTCGATCTCGTGTTGGTGCGTCATGGGCAGACCGAGGGAAACCTCGCCCGCGAGCGCTCCAAGCAGGGTGACAAGAGTCTTTGGACCCCGGAGTTTCGCGCCCGGCCCGGCCGGCTCTGGCGCCTGACCGACGTTGGCATCGAGCAGGCCCAGGCTGCCGGGAGGTGGATCCGGGAGAACCTTGCCTTCGAGTTCTCCCGCTACATCACCTCGGAATACCCTCGCGCCAAGGAGACAGCCGGTCACCTGGAGCTGCCCGATGCGAGTTGGGAAGAGGAGTTCTACCTGCGCGAGCGCCTGTGGGGACCGCTGGAAAACCTGCCCGAGGACGAGCGGTGGGAGCGCTACCAGGACGAGCTGAACAAGTACAAGATCGATTCGTTCTACTGGCGACCGCCCCACGGGGAATCGATGGCGGAGGTCTCCCAGCGGGCTGACTGGGTGCTCTACGGCCTGCACCGCGAGAGCGCCGGCGGCAGCGTCATCGCGGTGTGCCACGAGGACGTGATGTGGGCGGTGCGAGCGAGGTTGGAGCGGCTCAGCCAGGAACGCTGGCAGGAGGTGAAGCTGTCCAGCGACCCGCGCGATCGCATCCACAACGGTCAGGTCATCACCTACACGCGGAGGGATCCCTGGACGGGCGAGGTCGGCCCCGACTAGCGGTGGATGCGCTCGGTCTGCCCGTACGACATGGGTCTCTCCCGCAACGAGTGGGAGAGGATCGAGCAGCCCCGCTACTCCAATGACGAGTTGCTGGCGAGGGTGGCAGCGATCCCCCGCCTGATCGAGGGTTAGGTTCGTGGTGAGCCCGCCGCGCCGGTGGGGCCGCGCCGGTGGGTGGCGGTGCTCCGGAGAGGAGAGGACCGGCCGGCGACGCGGGCGTCGTCACGGCTCGCGGTGCGGCGGATGCCCTGGCCGGGCCCCGCGACGCGGCGGGTTGTGCATCGATGCGCTTACCGGATCGTCGTCGCCTACCTCATCACCTCTCGACGGTCGTCTTGTTCTCTCGTCTTCATAGGCCGCTCGCGGGCGCCGTCAACCCCCATCTCAGGATTTCGCTTCACAGCCGGTGCGCCGTGGTTCAGCCTCCCTTGACCTCGATGCGCCGCGGCTGAGCGCGTGCGGGCTTGGGGATGCGCACGGTGAGCACGCCATCGTCCATCCGGGCGTCGACGTCGGCGGCGTCCAGCTCGCCGGGCAGGCTGACGCGGTAGTCGAACTGCCCGGTGCGCCGCGTGCGACGCCGAAGGATGCCCGTGCGCTCGCGCTCTTTGAGCTCGCCGGCGATCGAGAGCTCGTTGTCGCGCACTTCGATGGTGACGTCGCCCTTCTTGACCCCGGGCAGGTCGGCCTCGACCACCCAGGCGTCGTCGGTCTCCTCCAGATCGACCGGCGGCGACCAGCGCGCGCCGGGCTCCAGCGGCCCGCCGCCCAGCAGGTCGTCGAAGAGGGTGTCCATGCGCTCGCGCATGTCCTCCAGCTCCCGCCACGGCTCACGGCGCGCCAGGCCGGCGCTCGGGCGGCGGGTGGGCAGATTCGGCATCTCGTATCACCTCCGTGGTTGGTCGTGGGTCAGGTGGTGGTCCCGGTGAGCTCGGGCTCGGGCTCGGCGCCGGCGGGGTTGGTCCACGCGACGGTCAGCTGTCCGTCGGCGGCGTCGAGGGTGATGGTGGCGCCGTCGTGGATCTGCGCACCGATCAGGGCGCGGCCGATGCGGGTCTCGACCTCGCGCTGGATGAAGCGCCGCAGCGGCCGGGCGCCGTAGACGGGGTCGTAGCCCTCGCGGGCGATCAGGACCCGCGCCGGCTCGGTGATCGCCAGGGTCATGCGCCGGTCGGCCAGGCGCCGGCGCACGTCGTCGACCTGCAGATCCACGATGTGCTCGATCTCCTCGACCGTGAGCGGCTTGAACAGGACGATGTCGTCGACGCGGTTGAGGAACTCGGGCCGGAATTGGCCGCGCAGCTCGCCCATGACGCGGTCGCGCACGTCGTCGCGGATCTCCCCGGCGGCGGTCAGGCCCTCCAGCAGGTGCGGGGAGCCGATGTTGGAGGTCATGATCACCACGGTGTTGCGAAAGTCGACGGTGTGGCCCTGGGCGTCGGTCAGCCGCCCGTCGTCCAGCAGCGCGAGCAGGGTGTTGAACACGTCGGGGTGGGCCTTTTCGATCTCGTCGAACAGCACCACCGAGTAGGGCTTGCGGCGCACCTGCTCGGTCAGCTGGCCGCCCTCCTCGTAGCCCACGTAGCCGGGCGGGGCGCCCATCAGCCGCGAGACGGTGTGGCGCTCCTGGTACTCGGACATGTCCAGGCGCACGATGTTCTCCTCGGAGTCGAACAGCGCCTGGGCCAGCGCACGCGACAGCTCGGTCTTTCCCACCCCGGTGGGGCCCAGGAAGATGAACGAGCCGATCGGGCGGCGCGGGTCCTTGATGCCCGAGCGAGCGCGAATGACCGCGTCAGCGACCAGCCCGACGGCCTCGTCCGGGCCGACGACCCGCTCGTGCAGCACGTCGTCGAGGCGCAGCAGCTTGTCGCGCTCGCCCTCGAGCAGGCGCGCGATGGGGATGCCCGTCCAGCGCGCGACGACCTGGGCGATCTCGTCGTCGGTGACCTGCTCGCGCAGCAGGCGTACGCCGCCGTCCTGGCCGGCCA
>DASZCV010000153.1:0-2575 GCA_035942755.1 Thermoleophilaceae bacterium | reverse complement strand
TACCTGACCCGCACACGATCTCCCTGACCCGCACCCTCACAGTAGCTTTCCCCGCCGGGCGCCTGGCCTGCAGCGCCGCGCTCCCGACAGCGACCAAACGATGAAGCTCGCGATCGTGGGCGCCGGGATCTCCGGCCTGGTTGCCGCACACCACCTGCACCGCCAGCACGAGATCACGCTGTTCGAGGCCAACCGCTACGTGGGGGGCCACACCAATACGGTCCGCGTGGACCTGGAGGACGAGACGCACTGGGTGGACACCGGATTCATCGTCATGAACGACCGTAACTATCCCCACTTCAAGCCGCTGCTCGAGGAGCTGGGGGTGGCCACCCAGCCCTCGCGCATGAGCTTCTCGGTGAGCGACGACGGCGGGCGCTTCGAGTACGCGGGCACTCCCCGCGGCCTCTTCGCGCAGCGCTCGCATCTGGCCAGCCCGCGCTTTCTGAGGATGATCGGCGACCTCGTGCGGTTCAACCGCGAGGCGCGCTCACTGCTCGAGTTGGCTCCGGACAGCGGGCCGTCGCTGCGGTCGTTCCTGAACGATGGCCGCTACTCCCGCTGGTTCATCGACCGGCTGATCGTGCCCCAGGCCGCAGCCGTCTGGTCGGCGGACCCTGGCCAGATGTGGTCCTTCCCCGCGAGCTTCCTCGCCCACTTCTTCTACAACCACGGGATGCTCGGCCTGCGTGACCGCCCCCGTTGGCGCACCGTGACCGGCGGCTCGCGGCGCTACGTCGAGGAGATCACGCGCCCCTTTGCGGATCGGATTCGGACCTCGGCACCCGTGCAGGCCGTGACCCGCTGCTCGGACGGGGTGCAGGTCAAGGCGCACGGCTGCGAGGGCGAGCGCTTCGACGAGGTGATCATCGCGGCCCACTCCGACCAGGCGCTGGCGATGCTCACCGACCCCTCGGACAGCGAACGCGAGTTGCTCGGCGCCGTGGCCTACCAGCCCAACGAGGCGGTCCTGCACACCGACGAGCGGCTGCTTCCCGGCCGGCGCGCCGCCTGGGCGAGCTGGAACTTCCATCTCACTCCACAGCCACCCGTGTGCACGCAGCTCACCTACTGGATGAACAACCTCCAGTCGCTCCGGTCGGACACCAACTTCCTCGTGACCCTGAACCGCACCGAGGCGATCGACCCCGGGAAGATCATCCGCACGATTCCCTATGCGCATCCGGTCTTCACCCCGGAGGGGGTGGCAGCCCAAACGCGCCACCGCGAGATCTCCGGAGTGAACCGCACGCACTACTGCGGCGCCTACTGGCGCTGGGGCTTCCACGAGGACGGGGTGGTCAGCGCGTTGAAGGCACTCGAGCGCGTGGGTAGGGCGGGCTCGCTACGTGCGGTGGGGGCGTGACCGCCTCAGCGATCTACGAGGGCTGGGTGCGCCACCGCCGCCACGGTCCGGTCGAGCACGCATTCACCTACCGTCACTCGATGCTGCTGCTCGATCTTGCCGAGCTGCCCACGGTGCTCGACCGGCACCCGCTCTTCTCGGCTCGGCGCCCGGCGCTCGCCCGCTTCCGGCGGGAGGACCATCTCGGCGATCCCGCGCAGCCGCTGACATCGTGCGTGCGAGAGCTCGTGAAGGAGCGCACGGGCACGCGCCCAGAGGGCCCGATCCGGCTCCTCACGACCCTGCGCACGCTCGGGCACAGCTTCAATCCCGTCTCCTTCTTCTACTGCTTCGAGCCTGAGGGCGAGCGCATCGAGGCCGTAGTGGCGCAGATCACAAACACCCCCTGGGGTGAGAGCCATGCCTACGTGCTGCGCCGCGAGGGGCGGGCGGTGATGCGCGACACGATGCAGAAGGCCTTCCACGTCTCGCCCTTCATCGGGATGGACAACACCTACGACTGGCGCGTGACCGAGCCCGGCGGTCGGCTGCTGGTGCACATCGACGAGCGCGACGGCCGCGGACTCCATGTCTTCGACGCCACGCTGTCCCTGGAGCGCCACGAGCTGTCGCGTGCCCGCCTCTCTCGCATGCTGCTGCAATTCCCGGCCGCCTCCGTGCGTGTGGTCTTCCTCATCTACTGGAACGCCCTGCGCCTGAAGCTGAAGGGCGCTCCCTACCACCCCCATCCAGGGCGATGAAGAGCGACCTCTCACGCCGCTTGGTCTTCCGCCTGTTCGCGGGCATCACGCGCGAGCGCCTCGTGATCGTCGAGGACGGCCGCCGCTACGAGTTCGGCCCACCTGACGGCGCGCCACGCGCCGAGGTCACCGTGCACTCGCCCGGTGTGTGGCGGCAGCTGCTACGCGGCAGCACGGGGCTCGCGGAGTCATACACCGACGGCCTGTGGGAGGCCGACGACCTGGTGGCGCTGATCCGCGTGGGCGCACGGAACATGCACGCGCTCGACCGGGTGCGACGGCGGTGGCACCCGCTGCTGCGCGTGGGCCAGCAGCTCGCGGACATGGTGCCCCCCAACGACCGCCAGGGCAGCCGGCGCAACATCTCCGCGCACTACGACCTCGGCAACCAGCTCTTCTCGCTCTTCCTCGACCCGACGATGGTGTACTCCTGCGCGCTGTTCGAGTCCCCGGACGTGACGCTCGAGCA
>DASZCV010000152.1:0-5831 GCA_035942755.1 Thermoleophilaceae bacterium | reverse complement strand
GCCTTGGCGCGGATGTCGGCGTCCTGGAAGGCGCGCGCCAGGTTGTGCGCGTGGCGCACGCCCGCCGAGTAGACGACCGCCGGCAGGTCGCGGAAGCGCACGCGGTAGAGATCGGCCACCGCCACGTTGAACGGCGCCTGGTCAAGCAGCGCGGCCAGCTCCTCCTGGTCGAAGTCCTGGTCGACCTCGCCGCGGCGCAGCGGCACCTTGGAGATCGACCGGACCCCCACTCCCGGCGGGATGCGCACGCAGCGCAGCGGAGCGATGACGCCGCGGCGAGCCGCCTGCGCCAGGTCGAAGCGCGAAGTCTGGGTGGGGAAGAGGTCGGTCACGTGGCGCGCGATGAGCGCCCCGGTGGCGGTCATGCCCACGAACACTGGGCCCTGCCACTGGCGAATCGCGGCGCTCGTCTTCTCACACAGCGCGGTGTGCGCCTCGTCGCAGATCACGATCGAGTACGCGTCCGAGATCTTGCCGGCGTTTCGCACGAACCACTGGTAGGTCTCGACCGTGACCGGGCCGGTGGCGGGCGGCTCGCTGTCCCGGCCGAGCAGCGCCGAGCGCACCCGCTTCTTGTAGCCGCGGTCGGCCAGCTCGCCGTTGAACTGGTCGACGAGGTTGCGCCGGTGTGTGAGGATCAGCACGCCGCCGGTGCGCGACGCTTCGACGAAGCCGAGCGCAGCCACCGTCTTGCCGGCGCCCGTGGCGTGCTCGAACCAGAACCGCCTGGCGGCGTTCGAGTCATCCGAGGCGGCGCCCGAGTTGGCCTCCCCCTCGTCATCTTCCCCCTGGTCCCAGTCGCGCGGCTCGTCCTCCTCCGCCAGCTCTTCGTCTCCCTCGATCTCGACCTCCGCCGAGGGCAGCTCCTCGAACTTGGTCGCAGCGCGCGAGCCGTTGCCCTGTCCGTTGCGGTCCGCGGCGCCCTGCGACTCGGCGGTCAGGGCGATCAAGGTTCCCGACAGGGCGTCAACCTGATGGGCCGAGAGCACCGTGCCGTCCTTCAGCTTGGGCTCGTCCTGGGACAGCAGGCGCTCGAGCCCCAGGATCAGCGAGAACTCCCTCCTCCACTGCAGCGAGGGCTCGTCCCGGCCCGCGGCGATCTCCGCCAGAGCGGCGTCGAGCGCCCGGCGTCGCGGGGTCCCTGGCAGGAGCACAGCGGCGGGGTCGTCGCCCTCGAGCACGAACGGCTCGCGCGTGAACTCTTCAGCGCGCTCGAGATCCGCACCCGAAAAGGGCGCTTTCTCAGCCAGGGAAGTGCTATGAGCCAATCGTGGCCTCTGTTCGATGGGGAGGCGCGGGCCGGTCTGCTCGGCGATGGATGGGCCCGTCGCGGTGCAGCGGTCCGCCCGTCGTGTCGCCGCCCAGTGGTGTGTTCACGCGGGCGGCGTCGAAGCGCAGCGCATCCAAGCGCTGTATCTCCACGTATTACAGCACAAAGGCGAGCACCTGCCACCCTTTCAATTGGAATGCGAACCCTTCTGTGCACCGTCCTTGCCGCCATGCTGCTTGCCGGATGCGGTGATGGAGGCGATCCCGAGAGCGCCGCGCCGTCCGAGCGAGACGCCACCTCCGCCTTGGCGGGGGCGCCCGCCCCGCTGGCCGCGCTGCACGCCGAGCGCTCACGGCTGCTCGGGGGCGGCCGGGCCGCCTTCGAGGAACGCATCCGCCAGCTCAAGGGCTACCCCATCGTGGTGAACAAGTGGGCCTCCTGGTGCCCGCCGTGCCGGGCGGAGTTCCCGTTCTTTCAGAGGCAATCCATCAAACGAGGCAAGGAGATCGCCTTCCTCGGCGTGGACGCCAACGACAACGACGCCGACGCGAAGGCGTTCCTGCGCAAGTTTCCCGTGAGCTTCCCCAGCTATACCGACCCCAAGCTGCAGGTGTCCGCCTCCTTCAAAGGAGTGGCGGCGTTCCCCAGCACGGCCTTCTACGACTCAAAGGGCGAGCTGGCCTACCTGAAGCAGGGCGGGTACGCCACCGAGAGGAAGCTGATCGAGGACATCGAGCGTTACGCTCGCTGAATCGGGCGAGGGGACGACATGGAGGTGCGGGAGGCGCGCACCCGAGGGGAGGTGGAGCAGGCGCTGGCGCTGAGGCTGCGCGTGTTCTGCGAGGAGCAGGGCGTGGACCGGGCGGCCGAGCAGGACGGGCGCGACGACGATGCGATCCATCTGGTGGCCCTCCAGGGCGGCGAGCTCATCGGCACGTGCCGGCTCCTGGTCGAGGGCGGCACCGCCCGCCTGGGGCGCAACGCGGTCAGCCGCGAGGCGCGCGGTCGCGGGGTCGGCGCCACCCTGCTGGAGGCGGCGGACCGGGCGGCGGTTCGCGCGGGTGCGGACAGGATCCGGCTCCACGCGCAGCTGCGGGCGAGAACGCTGTACGAGCGCTCCGGTTACGCCCCTCAGGGCGACGCCTTCCTGGAGCAGGGCATCGAGCACGTCACGATGGAGAAGCCCCTTGCCTGAGCTGCGCATCGACCCGCTGTCCGGCCTGCGCGTGATCGTGGCCGACGATCGCGGCGACCGCCCCGGGGCGTGGCTCGACGTCTCCCCGCAGCCGCCGATCGACCCGGAGACCGACCCCTTCCGGGAGGGGCACGAGCACCGAACACCTCCGGAGCTCTATGCCCTTAGGCCCGGCGCGGGCGCCGCTGACGGCCCGGGCTGGCGGGTGCGCGCGATCCCGAACCTCTATCCGGCGCTCGTCGAGGGCCAGGCGGACACATCCGACCCGCTTGCGGCGGGCCGCGGGGACCCCGACCTGTTCCCCGTGCGCCCGGCAAGCGGGTCCCACGAGGTGATCGTGAACACCCCGGAGAGCGTGGCGTCCATGCACGAACTGGGCCCGGCCGGGCTGGCCGAGGCCATGGGCGTATGGCGCGAGCGGATGAGAGCGCACGCGGAATCGGCCTACGTGCACGTGATCGTGAACGAGGGCCGAGAGGCCGGCGCATCGCTGCCCCATACCCACGCCCAGCTGTACGCCCTTCCGTTCGTGCCCGCCGCGGTGGCCCGTGAGCGCGAGCGATTCACCGCCTACTCCGAGCGCACCCACGGCCGCAACCTGCTGGCCGACGTGCTCCAGGAGGAGGTTCGCCGGCGCGACCGTCTCGTGACCGTCGACTCCGAGGCGGTTGCCATCTGCCCCTTTGCCTCGAGCGTGCCATTCCACGTCCAGATCCTGCCCCGCGCGGTGGCACCGCGCTTCGAGGAGGAGGGGCCACTCGGCGCCGCCGTGCTCCATGAGGCGCTGGGACGGTTGGCCTCGGTGCTGGGAGCCGTTCCGCCACTGAACCTCTGGATCAGGACGGCTCCTCGCGGGGCCGCGCACTTCTGCTGGCGGATGGACCTGCTGCCACGGCTGACCCAGCTCGCCGGACTCGAGATGGGGGCGGGAGTGCACCTCAACGCGCTGGCGCCCGAGCGTGCCGCGGGGCGGCTGCGAGAGGCAGATCCCCGCGCGTGATCGCCATCGCGGCGGTGATCGTGGTGGCTACCGCGATCGGCTTTCGCGCGGAGACGCGGCTGGGGGAGCGTGCCGAGCGGGCTGCGCGGCGGGTCACGCAGCTGATGCTCTGGGGTCTTCTGCCGCCGGTTGCCTTCCTCAACATCGCAGCGCTCGAGCTGACCGCGAAGGTAGGCGCCGGCATCGGGTTCGGCTACGCCGCTCTCGCCCTCACGGGTGGCGCGGCCTACCTCCTCGGCACCTACCTGCTGCGCCTTCCCCGCCCGGCAGTCGGCGCCCTGATCCTGGCCTCCGCCTTCGCCAACAGCGGCTACCTGGGCCTTCCATTCAACGCCGCGCTGTTCGGCCGCGAAGCGCTCCCGAACGCGGTGGCCTACGACATCCTCGTAACCACGCTCGGGATCCTCACGGTGGGCTTCTCGATCGGTGCGGCGTTCGGCACCGTGGCGGAGCGCCCGCTCGAGCGCGTGGCGGCCTTCTTCTTGCGAAACCCCCCGCTGTGGGCCTGCCTGTTCGGGTTCCTCGCCCCCAAGGCCCTTGCGCCGGAGTGGGCGGTGGATGCATCGCAGGTGGTGGTCTTCGCGATCCTCCCGCTGGGCTGCTTCGTTGTCGGCGTCACGCTGGCCGCCGAGGCGGACGAGGGAAGGATGCGGTTCCCACCGCGCCTCGGCACGGCGGTGGGAGCAGCGCTGGCCCTCAAGCTCCTCGCGGCCCACGCGACGGTGGCGGGGCTCTCACAGGTGGTGCTCGAGGTGCCGGATCCGTACCTCGTGCAGGCGGGCATGGGCAGCGCGATCAACGGGATCGTGATCGCCCACGAGTACGGGCTCGATCGTGGCCTCGTAGCCGCTGCGATCGCCTGGTCGACCGCCATCGCGGTGGCCGGGGGGCTCGCAGTTGCGGTACTCGGCTAGCAGAGCATGTAGGGTCGCCGCCGCATGCCACCGTCGGCCCGCCAGATACCGATGTTCGCCGCCGAGCCGCCTCAGGAACCGCTGCCCTACGGGCGCTGGGGCCAGGCGCTCGCCGAGCACTTCACGGGCGCCCTCGGCGACATCGACGCCGACGAGGACCTGGGAGAGCCGGGCGAGATCACTTGGTTTCCCGACCGCACCTGGGGCGCCCGCACGTACGTGCCCGCGACCGCTCCCACCTCGACCGGCTACGAGCTTTTCGGATATGTCTCCTACACGCGCGAGCACGAGGGCGCACAGGCGGCCGACTTCGCGGCGGCGGTGGACTACACAGACGAGACCGCCGAGGCCAACCCCGACTGGTCGCTCGACCTCTCCGACCAGGAGATCGGTCACTGGCGCGGGCCGGAGGGTCGGCGCGGCGAGATCACGCTCGTATGGGGCGTGGCCCTCGTGCCCGGCGGGGCGGTTGCTACCTGCGAGCTCGGCCCCACCACCACGGATCAGTGCGCACTGGTGGACGATCGCTTCACGCTCGTCTCGCTCGACGGTTACACGGGCGACTTCGTGGAGGTGCGGCTCTACGGTCCCAAGGGCGCCGAGCTGGCGAAGGAGTCGCTGTACGAAGACGAGGAATGAGGCGGGCGCCGGGGTATCGTCTCCTGCACGCCCCGATAGCTCAGCTGGATAGAGCGACTCCCTCCTAAGGAGTAGGCCGCTGGTTCGAATCCAGCTCGGGGCATCGGCTTAAGGCCCTGCAAACGCCCGTTTATGCCGCAGGGCGCGAGCCAGGCGTGGTAGACTCCTGGCCTAAGTGGGAACAGAAGTGGGAACCGGTCCTATCTTCGGAGCCGCGCAGAATGCGCGCCCAGCCGACCCCCTCCCGTGCGTTCCCGCCCTGTCGTGACCGGAAGGCCCAGGGAGCTCCGGACTGACCACGAGGGCGATCCGCTGCCTGCGGGCGTATACGCGGTGGTAGGGGAGGATGGGCGCACCGTCGGCTACAAGGCCCGCTGGCGCGAGGAGGACGAGGACGGCGTGCGCCGCAACGCGGCGAAGCGGTTCTCGGCTCGCAAGCTTGGATCGCTCGAGCGGGCGCGCGCGGGGGCGTGTGCACACCGCGAGGCAGCAGTCGAGATCGCGCAACGCGGGGAGGTAGTCCTGCGCTCGGAGGCCGCGGAGCGGATGACCGTCGATGATCTGTTCAAGGAGTGGCTTGTCGACCACGCGGCGACGAACCTCTCCGAGCGCTACGCGACCGATGCGGTTCGGTGGTGGGGCCGCGAGATCGCCACCCGCCGGATCGCGCGAGTGCGCCTCGCTCGCCTCGCCGAGGACCCGGGGCACATCACGCGCTTCCAGGACGAGCTCCGGCGCGCTGGGCTCACCGCGGCGTCACGGGTTCAGGTGCTAAAGGTTCTTCGTTCTGTCCTGCGGTGGGGTCGTCAGCGC
>DASZCV010000151.1:0-9445 GCA_035942755.1 Thermoleophilaceae bacterium | reverse complement strand
TCCAGCAGCAGGGTCACCGTGGAGGAGGAGGTGAAGGTCACGTAGTCGGAGCGCTCGAGGCCGACGCGCGCCTCGCTTGACAGCGGCTCGGGCGCCGTGTCGTACAGCGCCGCCACGTGCACCTCGGCGCCGCGCCGGGTGAGCGCCTCGGGTAGGAGGTCCCTCGCCTCGGCCGCACGTGCCACGAGCACCTTCCGACCCTCGACCGGAATGCTCTCGAGCGCCTCGACGAGCGCCTCGGCCACCGACCGCTCGGGCACCACGTCCGCGGTGATGCCTCGGCGCGCGAGCTCGGCCGCCGTGCCCGGGCCGATGGCCGCCACCGTGGCGCCGGCAAGGGCACGCGCGTCGTGGCCGCAGGCCCGCAGCGCATCGAACAGGAGCCCCGCGCCGTTGGGACTGGTCAGGCAGACGAGCGAGTAGTCGCCGATGGCGGCGAGCGTGCTCGCCAGGTCACCCTCGACCGGCCGCGGCACCATGCGGATGGCGGGGGCCTCGACCACCTCGGCGCCGAGGGAGCGAAGCCGCTCGGCCAGCCCGCTGGCCTGGGCACGAGCGCGCGTCACGGCCACCCGGCGCCCGTGCAACGGGCCAAGCTGCCGCCAGGCGATGGTCTCGCGAAGGGCGGCCACGGCGCCCACCACCGTGATCGCCGGCGGCCGCACGCCTGCCTCCCGCACCCGCGCGCCGATGTCCCCCAGTGTTCCTCCCACCGTCCGCTGGCCGGGCAGCGTGCCCTGCTCGATCACCGCCGCCGGCTCTGCGCCTGCCCTGCCGGCCTCGATGAGCCGCGCGGCGATCGAGGGCAGATTCTTGATGCCCATGTAGAGCACGAGCGTGCCGGGGAAGCGCGCGAGCGCCTCCCAGTCAAGCGCGCTCTCCCCCTTCTCGGGATCCTCGTGGCCGGTCACGAACGCTACGGCGGACGCCGCGTCACGGTGGGTCACCGGGATACCCGCGTAGGCCGGCGCCGCGATCCCGGCGGTCACTCCGGGCACCACCCGGAAGCGCAGCCCCGCCGCGGTCAGCGCCTCCGCCTCCTCGCCGCCGCGCCCGAACACGAACGGGTCGCCACCCTTCAGCCGCACCACCTCCATGCCGGCTCCCGCCAGCTCCACGAGCAGGGCGTTGATCTCCTGCTGGCTCATCGCCGGGTTGCCCGGGCGCTTCCCCACGTAGCGACGATCGGCATCGGGACGGGCGCCGTCGAGGGCACCCGGTGGGATGAGGCGGTCGTAGAGGATCGCGTCGGCACGGGCGATCAGCTCGAGAGCGCGTGCGCTCAGCAGACCCGGGTCGCCCGGACCGGCTCCTACGAGATGGACGATGCCATGGCCGGCCATCGGCCGAACGCTACCGCCGTGAGCGCGCTGCGCCTGAGGCGCCGCGATGTCAACCCTCCGGCCAGCGCTCGGCGCCCTCCAGCAGCTCGGCGGCACCCGCGGCAAGCAGCCGCCGGGCCACGGCGGCGCCGAGGCCGCCGGGATCCGCGGCCGGCCCGTCCATCGAGTCCCGGATCCAGGCGCTTCCGTCCGGCAGCCCGGCGAAGGCGTCGAGGTGCATCGTGCCGTCCTCGAGCCGCGCGTGGGCGCCGACCGGCGTGTGGCAGCTCGCCCCGATGCCGCCCACCAGCGCTCGCTCGGCTGTGAGCGCCGCAAGCGAGTCACGGTGCGTGAGGCGAGCAGCCAGTTCGCGCGCGCGGACGTCGCCTTCCCGCGCCTCGAGCGCGAGGCATCCCTGACCGGGAGCGGGGGTCATCACCGACTCGGCGATGGGCCGGCCCTCCTCGCGCCCCAGCCTCGTCAGGCCCGCGGCCGCGAGCACGATCGCCGTCAGCTCGCCCTCGGCCAGGCGCCGCAGACGCGTGTCCACGTTGCCCCGCAGGGCGCGCACGTCGAGGTCGGGGCGCCGCGCCAGCAGCTGTGCCCGGCGGCGCAGGCTGGCGGTTCCCACGCTGGCGCCCGCGGGGAGACCGTCGAGCGTCTCGCGGCCGCCCTCGGCAACGCAGAGCGCGTCGCGCGGGTCCGCGCGCGCCGGCACCCCGACGATCGCCAGGCCGTCCGGAAGCTCCGAGGGCACGTCCTTGGCCGAATGAACGCCCAGGTCCACCTCACCCGCCAGTAGCGCCTCCTCGATCTCCTTCACGAAGCGGGACTTGTCGCCGAGGATCTGCGCCGGCGGGCCTGCGGGGCGCTCGTCGCCGGAGGTCGTGATCGTCACGAGCTCGACGTCCTCTCCCAGGCGCGCCAGCAGTTCGCTCACGCGGCCCGCCTGTGCGATGGCCAGTGCGCTGCCGCGCGTGCCCAGCCGAAGAGGGTGACGGGAAGGATTTGGCATGGACGCCGAATCCTTCGAGTGACGGGAAGAATTTGGCAGGGACGCCGAATCCTTCGAGTTACTCACCCCCGTCGCCGGCGGCGTGTCTCGAGCTCGGTGACCGCGGCGGCGGGTTGCTCGTCCTCGAGCGTGGGCGCGGCGTCGTCCAGCCCGAACAGCTCCCGGAGGGCGTGCACGTAGACGTAGGCGCTCTCCTCGCCGACGGCGCCCTTCAGGCGCATCGTCGGCTCGTGCAGCATCCGGCTGACCACCGCACGCGCCACCACGCCGAGCTGCTTGCGGTCGGCTTCGGAGAGCGACTCCCAGCGTGGCTCGTTCTCGCGTAGGACCTGCTCGACGATGGAGTTGCCGCGGGCGCGAAGCGACGCGATCGTGGGCACCACGTCGAGGCTCGAGAGCCAGCGCTCGAAGCGCTCGGTGTCCTGCTCCACGAGCGCCTGGGCACGGGTGGCCTCCGCCTCCCGCACGTCGATGGTGCGGGTCACGGCCCGCTGAAGGTCGTCCATGTCGAAGAGCGTGACCCCCGGCAGGTCGCGCACGCTGGCGTCGACGTCGCGCGGCACCGCGATGTCGATCAGCACCAATCGACGGCCCTCGCGCTCCCGGGTCACCAGCTCGAGCTCCTCACGCCCGAGGATCTGGTGGGGCGAGGAGGTGCAGCTCACCACGATGTCGGCGGCGGCGAGCTGCACGGGGAGGTCGTCGATGCGGACGGCCGCACCGTCGAAGCGCTGCGCCAGGCCGATCGCCCGGTCGTAGTGGCGGTTGGCCACGAACACCGTGTGCACCCCGCGCTCCCGCAGCGCCTTCGCGGTGAGCTCGCCGTTCTCGCCCGCGCCGATCACGAGCACACGGCGGCTGCTGAGGTCGCCGAGCAGCTCCGCGGCAAGCTCCACCGCCACGGAGGAGACCGACACGCGCGAGCGCCCGACGCTCGTCTCCGTGCGCACCCGCTTGCCCGCCGCGAGGGCCTCCATGAAGAGCCGGTTCGTGATCGGCCCGGTGGCTCCCTCGAGCCGCGCTAGCTCGTAGGCGCGCTTCACCTGCCCCTGGATCTCCGCCTCCCCGACGATCATCGACTCGAGGCCCGCCGCCACGCCGAACAGATGCCGCACCGCCTCGACGCCGCGCTTGGCATACAGGGAGGCGGTGAGCTCGGTCGGCCGGATCTCGGCCTGCTTGGCGAGGATGCCGAGCGCCGCGCTCTCGGCCTCCACCGTGTCGGAGGCCATCAGGTACAGCTCGGCGCGGTTGCAGGTGGAGATGGCCACCGCCTCGTGGATGGCGGCGTGCGCGGTGAGCTCCGCGAGCACATCGGCTGCTCTCCTGTCGGGTAGCGCCAGCCGCTCGCGTACCGCCAGCGGAGCAGTCTTGTGGGAGACCCCGAGAGCCAGCAGCTCGCCGCTCACTCCCCGCGCTCCTCCACCACTCGGAGCAGCTCGTCGACCTCGCGCGAGATCCGGCCGATCTTCGCGCCGATGATCGCCACGTAGATCACGATCAGGGTCACGAAGACGAGGTAGGCGCCGGCCACGTACTTGCCGGCCTCGTCGAGTGGCAGCGCCGGCATCGATCAGGCTGTGGCTTCGAGGCGCCGCCGCAGCCGCTTGAGCTGCATCGAGGCGTGCTTCGAGGTCAGCTCGAGCTTCCAGAGCGTCACGAACAGCAACGTCATCGCGAGGGTCGATACGAGGAAGGTCAGCCGCATCTCGCCCGGCAGGCTTCCGCCCGTCTGGGAGAGCACGCGCGGATGGGTGTAGGCCTCGGCCAGGCGCACCGCCACGAAGTTGATCGGCACGAAGGCACCCGCGGCGATCGCGAAGACCGACGAGTAGCGCGCCTGCCGATCCGGATCCTCGATCGAGTAGCGCAACGGGTAGTAGACGCAGTAGAGAAGCCACACCACCAGGAACGAGACGAGCACGGGCTCGTCCCACACCCACCAGTGGCCCCATGATGCCTTGGCCCAGATGGCCCCGGTGATCAGAACCCCGGCGCCGAGGATGATCGACAGGTGGATCGCCACGTAGGAGCGCATGTCCCACGAGCGGTCGCCCGTACGCAGATGCCGGATTCCCATGATGCCACCCGCCACGAAGCCGCCCAGGGCCACGATGGCCATCGGCACGTGGACGTAGAAGATCTTCTGTATGAAGCCCTGATCGGCATCGTTCGGCGCGTAGAAGAAGATCAGCGCCATAGCGGTGCCGGTGGCCAGGACGGCAGCTATCGAAAGTGGCCTGAAGCCCTTGGAGTACACGAACCTCACATGCTAGATGAGAGGCTTCCCGCGATCCGCCACGGGCTGGGGTCAGTCGTCGAGCAGGAAGTCGAACACCGCGACCGCTATGAGCACGAACACGGCGTCGTAGGCACCGAGGAGAGCCAGGAAGCGCCCCAGGTCCTCGGTCGCCTGGTCACCACGCAGGAGCGGCTCGGTGGCCGAGGCTGCGCCGATCAGAAGCGGGACCAGCAGCGGCAGCAGCAGTAGTGGCACTATCAGCTCACGCGCGCGGGTCTCGACTGCCAGGGCGGCTACGAGCGCTCCCACGCTGGCAAGCCCCACGTCCGCCAGCAGCAGGATGACCGGCAGCTCGGGAAGGGTGTCCAGGAGGTCCGGGCCCAGCAGCAGCAGGCCGAACGCGGGGACGGCCACCACCTCGAGCGCCAGCAGGTAGAGGAACAGCGCCGCCGCCTTGGCCAGGAAGAGGGCGGTGCGGTCCACCGGTGCGAGGAGGAGGGCGTCGATGCCTCCCTGCTCGCGCTCGGTGGCGAACAGGCGCGAGACGCCGATCACCGTGGCCAGCAGCAGGGTCACCCACAGCACGCCGGAGGCAAGCTCGCCGTCGAGCGAGTCGCGGTCCAGTCCGAAGTGGAAGAGCACGTAGACCGTGACGGTGAAGAGCGCCATCGCGGGCACCGACTCCCTCGTGCGAAGCTCGATCCTCAGGTCCTTGCGCAGGATCGTTGCGGCGGTTCGGATCACGAGTACAGCCCTCGCGCCTCGGAGGCGCTCACGCCGGCTGCCGGCAGCGCAAAGGCCTGGGAGGCTCCCCGCAGACCGAGCGCGACATCCGCTTCCGTGAGGCCCCCCTCGACGTCGTGGGTGACCATTACCCGCGTTCTCCCACTGGCCCGTCCGATCAGCGGCTCGAGCTGCTCCGCGGCTCCGGGATCGAGGTTGGCGCGCGGCTCGTCGAGCAGAAGGAGAGTTGGGTCGTGAAGCGTCGCCCGCGCCACCGCGAGGCGCTGGACCATTCCCTTCGAGAGCTCTCGCAGTGGCTCGTCGGCGCGCCGCTCCATGCCCACCGCAGTGAGTTGCTCGCCGACGCGCTCGGGCGCCAGGCCGCGCAGCCTTGCGTGGTAGCCGAGGTTCTCGCGGCCGGTCAGGTCGCGATAGAGCAGCGGGTCGTGGCCGAGGTATCCGATCCGCCCGCGCACCTCCCAGGCCGCGGCCGGCAACTCGTGACCGAGGACGCGGCACACCCCCCCGTGGGGGCGCAGGAGGGTGGCGAGCAGGCGCAGCAGCGTGGTCTTGCCCGCGCCGTTTGCGCCGAGCACCACGAGCGTCTGGCCCGCGTCGACCCGCACGGTGACGCCTCTGAGGGCCACTCGTTCTCCGTAGCGCCGCTCCAGGCGCTCGAGCTCGATCGCAGCGGCCGCCATGGAGGGGGCAAGCTATCGGTCGGGACACGCGGCTTGACTGCATGGGCCATCGAGGCGTCCCCCGGGACTTCGTTCCAGCGCCCCGGCGCCGCCCATGCCCCAGCAAAGCGGAATGCCGCCCATCCTGGGCGGCATTCCGGTTAGGCGGCGTCCTCAGCTCTCGGTTTACGGCAAAGCGAAACTCACCGTCCTGCAACCGATGTAGGCGGCGGGGCAGAAGCCGTGCGCCCTTAAACGTCCTTATGTGCCACGACTCTCAGACGACCGCCCTCACTTGCAGTAGTCGCCTGCGTAGATGTCAGGCCAGTGCTGGAAGGCGGGAGGCGGCGCTTGCGTGAACTTCACCTTCAGGCACATATCGCGGTTCTTTGCCCGGTTGGCCTGGGTGGTCCAGGCCACCGACACGGCCCCGCACACGAACTTGGCGGGACCCGGCAAGGTCCCGCAGCCAAAGCTCGCAGGGCCGCCACCTTCGGCCACAGCCGCGGTCTCCCCCTTGCTGAAGTAGATCGTGCCGGTGACATATCCAAACTTCACCTCGGCCGCCTCTGCACGCTCAGCGGAAACCGCGCTTGCAGCGAAGAAGGCAGCGCAGGCCAGAAGCAGCGCGAGGGCGGTAAGGCGTAGGTTGCGCGACAGGGGTCTACTGCATGCGTCAAGCAGCATGACAAGTACCTCCTAGGTAAGTTGGAACTTTCGCTCCAGCTTCCTTGCGCGAAGCGCTGTCACCGTTCACCTACCCATTGCCGTGCGCGAGTTAAACACGCTTTACAGGCATACGAGGCCTCGCTTCAGCCCCCGCGCTCGAGCGTCTCGGCGGCGTGGCGCAGGGTGGGCTCGAGCACCGGCCAGGACTGCCCTATCGCCTTGGGATTGCCCGGCAGGTTCACGATCAGGGTACGCCCGCGGATGCCCGCCACCCCCCGGGCTAGGATGCCGAGCGGCGTGTGGCGCCGCGACTCGGCGCGGATCGTCTCCGCATAGCCGGGCGCCTCGCGCTCTATCGCATCGAGGGTGGCCTCGGGAGTCACGTCGTCCGCGGTCATGCCGGTGCCGCCCGTGGTGAACACGAAGCGCACGTGGTCCTCGTCGGCGAGTCGGCGCAGCGCCGCCGCGATCGCGTCGCGGTCGTCCGGGAGCAGCTCGTGCACGGTGTCCAGTCCGGCGGCGTCGCAGAGGTCCACGAGCGCGGGGCCCGAGAGGTCCTCGCCGCCGCCCTCCGACAGCGTGGTCGAGATCGTGAGTACCGCGGCCCTCATTCGCGGTGCCACTCGCTGCGCCCGCCGCTCTTCTCGACCAGCGTGATCGGGCCCACCTCGACCCCGCGCTCGATGCCCTTGACCATGTCGTACACGGTCAGCGCCGCGACCGCGCATGCCGTCATGGCCTCCATCTCCACCCCGGTCTGCCCGCTGGTGCGCGCCTCCGCGGTGAGGCACACCTCGCCGGCGGCGGGCTCGATCTGGGCGTCCACGTCCACGAAGGAGAGGGGAAGGGGGTGGCAGAGCGGGATCAGCTCGGCCGTGCGCTTGGCAGCCTGGATGCCCGCCACGCGCGCGGTGCTCACCACGTCGCCCTTTGGTGCGTTTCCGCTCTCCACCAGCGCCGCCGTCTCGCTGCTCATCCGCACGATCGCCCGTGCGCGGGCGCGTCGCTCGGACACGGGCTTGTCGCCCACGTCGACCATCCTGGCGCGGCCCGATCGATCGAGGTGCGACAGCTCGCTCACACCCTCAGGGTAACCCGGCGGTCCCGGGGCAGGGATGGCAGACTGCGCCCCATGACGTCGCCGCGAGCCATCGGGATCAATCACGTGGCCCTCGAGGTTGGCGACCTGGGAGCCGCCGTGCAGTTCTACCGCGACGTCTTCGGCTTTCCCCTGCGCGGAGAGGCCCCGGGCGCCGCCTTCCTCGACATGGGCGATCAGTTCCTCGCCCTTTCGGAGCACTCAGGAGGCCCGCCCGATGGAGGCCGGCACTTCGGCCTCGTCGTGGACGACCGCGACGCCGTTCGCGAGGCACTGGCCGAGACGGCCGCCGAGATCCTGCCCGGCCGCGGGCTCGACTTTCGCGATCCCTGGGGCAACCGCGTCCAGGTGGTCGAGTACGCCGACGTGCAGTTCACCAAGGCGCCGCACGTGCTGGAGGGGATGGGCGCCGCGGGGCTGGGAAAGACAGAGGGGGCTCGGGAGGAGCTGGCGCGGAAGGGGATGGTGCCCTAGGCGGGTCCCTGGGTCGGCGCCCATGCCTCTGAAACCGGGCCTCGACGCTTTCTGCACCTGGTGGCTGCATATCGCGTCGAGCCCGTACCGCGGAGGTGCCTTGCCCAGCCCGCGACGCTTTCTGCATCCCGCGGGTGCATAGAGCGTCAAGTGTGGCGGCTACCCCCCGCTGCCCACCGCCTGCGCCTGGCCCGCCCTCTGCCGTGCGGCCTCGATCAGCGCCCTCACCGCCTGGTCGTCTCCTCGCCGCAGGAGCTCGACGGGATCGGGGTGGCCGTTCACGATCGACTCGAAGAACTCCTTGCGGTCCCCGTAGGTCGGAAGCGTTCCCTTGGCCCACCCGCGCACCTCGTTCAGCATGATCGCCAGGCGGGCGTAGGGCTCGCCGTACTCCTCGGCGATCTGGTTGCGGATGCGCTTTGCCAGCGCGGGACTCGCGCCGGCGGTCGAGATCGCGATCGCCAGCGGGCCGGTGCGGATGATCGCGGGGAGGATGAAGTTGCACAGCGGGGGCACGTCCACCACGTTCACGAGCATCGCCCGGCGCTCGGCGTCCTCGTACACGCCGATGTTCACGTCGGTGTCGGCGGTGGCCGCGATCACCATGAACGCGTCCTCGAGGTCGGCGGCCTCGTACGCGCGCCGCTCCCACCGGATCGAGCCCTCGTCGGCCAGCTCGCGCAGCGGCTCGATGGCTTCCGGCGCCACGAGCGTGACCTCGCCGTTGCATGCCAACAGCCCCTCGACCTTCTCGAGCCCGATGTCCCCACCACCCACCACGAGGCACTTCCTGCCCTCGAGCTTCAGGCATGCGATGTAAAACGGGGTGTCGAGCATGCCCTGAACGCAGCTCTGGTCGCAGATGCCGCGACGTAGCTGGCAGACGCATTCCTTTCCCGCGTAGGCCTGGGCAGGCATGGTCCTACGGATTCTAGGCCCCCTAACCTCAGTGCAGATGGAGGGCTACTTCACAGACCACTCGATGCTCCGGATCGTGCACCGCGAGCGCGCCATCGCACTTTCCGGTCCCCGGGCCCTGCTGATGCAGGCAACCCACCCCCTGGCGGTGAAGGGCCTGCTGGCGCATTCGTCGGCCGTTGACGATCCGTATGACCGCCTGGCACGCACGGCCCAGGTGATGAGCACGATCGGCTTCCGCTCCCGGGAGGAGGCAGATCGTGTGACGAGGCGGGTGCGGGCGATGCACCGCAAGGTGAAGGG
>DASZCV010000150.1:0-3092 GCA_035942755.1 Thermoleophilaceae bacterium | reverse complement strand
ATCCTGCTGGTCAAGAACCCCGCCGGGGCCAACGAGGTGCTGCGAACCCTCACCCTCGAGGACGGAGAGCTCGACCTGTGGATCGCCCTCAACGACGGCATCGCAGACGGGCGCGACGTCTCCTGGATCTGGGACGCCGATTTCGAGGTGCTGGCCGGCCACGTGCGCCACGTGACCTGCTCGGGCACGCGCGCCGAGGAGATGGCCCTGCGCCTGAAGTACGCTGGGATCGAGGCGTCTCTGGAGGTCGACCGGGACCTCTCCCGTTCCCTGGACGCGGCCGTAGCGGCCAACGGGGGAGGCGTCCGCACGCTCTATGCCCTGCCCACGTATACGGCGCTGATCGAGTTGCGCGAGCTGCTGGCGCGTCGGGGGCTGGCCGGCCGGTGGGCGGACTAGACCACGTCTTCGGCTACGCCTCGCTCGTTCAGGACGGGGGGCCGGGGGGCCTCACGCGCATGCGAGGCGTGCGGCGGGGCTGGGGCGTGGCGACCGACAACACGCGCGGGATCCCGGGCTACAAGATGTACCTGCTTCGCAAGGACGGCTCCCGGCCGGCTGTTTTCGTGGCGTTTCTCGATCTCCTCCCGGATCCGGGTGGGGCGGTGAGCGGCTTGTGCCGGCCGGTCACCACCGGGGAGCTGGAGGTCCTGGACCGGCGCGAGCGCAACTACGATCGCGTGGACGTGACGGCCTCGATCGACTCTCCGCCGGGACGCGTCTGGGCCTATGTGGGCTCCGCCGACGGGCGCGAGCGTCTGCGCAGGGCGCGCGAGGAGGGAACCGCGGTGGTCTCGCGGGACTATGAGCGCAAGGTCCACGCCGGCTTCCGCGCGCTCGGCCGGGCGGAGTATGAGTCGTTTCTCTCCTCCTACTCGCTCGAGGGCCTGCCGGTCTGGGACCTCGAGCGGATCGACCTCCCGGGCGCGCCGTCCGGGGAGGAGGGGGCGCCGTGATCGCCGGTTGGGCGGCGGCCTGGCACGACGTGGAGTGCGCCTCCTACCACGCCGACCTACCGCTGTGGCGCGAGCTTGCCGAAGAGCAGGGAGGACCCGTGCTCGACGTGGGATGCGGCACCGGTCGGGTCGCCCTGGATCTGGCCGCACACGGCTTCGAGGTGGTCGGCGTGGACGCGGAGCCCGAGTTGATCCTCGCGCTGAACGACCGCGCGCGTGAGCGATCGCTGCCTGCGAGCGCGATCGTCGCGGACGCCCGGTCGCTCGACCTCGGCACCCGTCATCAGCTGGTGATCCTCCCCATGCAGGTGGCACAGCTCCTGGGGGGAGCGGCCGGGCGGGCATCGATGCTCGCCGCGATGCGCCGGCACCTCGTGTCCGGCGGCCTGCTGGCGATCGCGCTCGCCGATCCCTTCGACGCGGTGCCCGCCGAGGAGGCGCTGCCGCCGCTCCCTGACATCCTCGAGGAGGGCGGCTGGGTGCTGTCCTCGACCCCCGTCGGCGTGCGCGCCGAGGAGGACGGGGTGGCGATCGACCGCCACCGCCAGGCCGTGTCTCCTGACGGGGAGCTGACACAGGAGCTGGCCACGGTCGTGCTCGACTCCATCACCCCCGATGCGCTCGAGGCGGAAGCGCTGGTGGCCGGATTCCGGGTGCGCCCCCTCCGCTTCGTGCCTCCGACGCGCGACTACGTGGGAAGCGCCGTGGTCATGCTGGAGGCCCCATGAGCGCCACATTGCGCGTGTGTGCGCTCTACCCGGAGCTCATGAACATCTACGCCGATCGGGGGAACATCGCCGTGCTGCGAGCGCGCTGTGAATGGCGGGGCCTGGGCTTCGAGCTCGGCGCCTCGAGCCTCGGCGAGGCTCTCGACGCCGACGCCCACGAGCTCTTCTACATGGGCGGGGGCCAAGACCGCGACCAGGCCGCGGTGGCGCGGGACATGGTGGCCACCAAGGGCGAGGCGCTTCACCTCGCCTACGAGCGCGGGGCTGTGGTGCTGGGAGTCTGCGGGGGTTATCAGCTGCTGGGCCATAGTTACCGCGCCGGAGATGACGAGATTCCGGGGGTGGGCCTGGTGGACCTGCACACGGTACGCGGCGAGGGTGAGCGCCTGATCGGCAACTGCGCGATCGAGACCGACCTCGGCACGGGGCCACGGGTGATCGCGGGCTTCGAGAACCACGGCGGGCGCACCTACCTCGGAGCGGGCGAGCGGGCGCTCGGAAGGGTGCTGAGCGGCCACGGCAACAACGGCGAGGACGGCTTCGAGGGCGTCCGCCGGGGGAAGGCGATCGGGACCTACCTCCACGGTCCCCTCCTGCCCAAGAACGTGTGGCTGGCCGACCGGTTGATCGAGCTGGCCCTGGAGGTAGAGCTGCAACCGCTCGACGACCGCATGGAGGATGCCGCTCACGCCTCGGCGCGTCGAGCGGCGGGGGTGTAGGTCACGCGCCGGTGGAGCCGAACCCTCCTGTGCCTCGCACGGTCGCGTCCAGCGAAGCCACCTCCTCGACCTGCGGGGCCTCATGACGAACGATCACGAGCTGGGCGATGCGGTCACCCGGTGAGACCTCGAAGCACGCCTGGCGGTCCGTGTTGAGCAGCAGGACCCGTAGCTCGCCGCGGTAACCCGCGTCGATCAGGCCGGGGGCGTTCACCACCGAGATCCCGTGGCGCGCAGCGAGTCCCGAGCGCGGGAGCACAAGGCCCGCCTGTCCCTCCCGGATCGCAAGGGCGATCCCGGTGCCCACGCTGGCCCGGTCACCGGGCTCGAGCCACGCCGACTCGGCCGCGTGCAGGTCGAAGCCGGCGTCGCTGCCGTGCGCGCGCGCAGGAGCAACCGCGGCCTCCGACAGGCGGACGTACCGCAGGGTCATCCGCCGTTTGCCGGGGTGTCTCCCGCGGTGGCGTCGCCCTGCCCGTCTGCCGAGGCGCCGTCCGCAGCGGCGCCGCGCCGTCCGTCCGCGGCGGTCCCGTCCACCGCAAAGCGCTCGAAGCGAGCGGCCGCGAAGGCCGGGACCCGCACCCTCACCCTCACGCCCTCGGGCGTGTGCTCGCGCTCCATCTCGCCGGCAACCTCGTGCAACTCGGACATGCGCCCACCTTCGTCATAGGGCATCAGCAGCTCCATGG
>DASZCV010000149.1:0-7267 GCA_035942755.1 Thermoleophilaceae bacterium | reverse complement strand
CCCTGACGATGCCGGTACACGTGATCGGGGCAGAGCCCGACATCCTCATCCCGGTGTGGAAGTCCGCGGAGGTTGCCGGGCTGATCCCCGGTGCCGAGCTGACGGTGATGGAGCGCGCCGCACACGGGATGCAGCTCGAGCGCGCACAGGAGTTCAACGAGCTGGTTCTGGACTTCATCGCCCGCCATTGACCGCAGAGGCGGCTTCAGCTGCCTCCCTCCGCGGCCAGCCGGGCCAGTTCCTCGTGTCCCTTGACCACCCGCTGCTTCACCGGATCGTCGTCTGGACGGTCGTGCACGACGTCCCATGTCTTCTCCGCCACCTGCCGGGCGGTCTCGGCGCTGGCGTGGGCGAAGACGAGCTCGACGACCTTGAGCTCGAAGCCCTGCAGTTGCTCGAGCGGATCGCCCGGCGGCATCCGGGGAAGCGGCTCGTCGGTGGTCTCGCGCCAGAGGCCGGTGGCCACGACCAGCCGGTTCCGAAGGACAGCGGGATCCACTCGAGGGAGGCTATCTTGCCGGGTATGAGCGAGCTCATCCACACCTGCTACCGGATCACGGACATCGACCGCTCGGTCGCCTTCTACGAAAAGCTCGGCTTCGAGGAGAAGTCGCGGATGCCGATCCGCGACGAGGCCACCAACGTATTCATGGGACTGCCCGGCGACGGTGCGCGCCTCGAGCTCACCTACAACCACGGTCACGACCAGCCGTACGACCTGGGTACCGGCTACGGGCACATCGCGCTCAGTGTGGACGACCTCGACGGAGTGCTCGAACGGCTGGCAGCCGACGGCATCGAGCCCGAGAGGCCGCCCTACACGGTCCGCGAGGGAGGATCCCGGCTGTGCTTCGTGCGGGACCCCGACGACTACCGGATCGAGTTGCTGGAACGCGACGGTAGCTAGCGCATAGGCTGTCTGGCAGGCGCCCCGGCGCGAAGAGACGAGCGAGAGCTAGGAGGACAGATGGCGGACGTCACCCACCTCGGGCAGGCAGGGCTCCAGGGCTGGCGCGCGAAGGCCGGCGATCTCGCCGCGCCGGCGCTCGCCGGTCGCACACCCCTGAGCGAGGACCAGGCTCGTGCGCTCGTGGGGGTGCTCTTCTTCGCGCTTTCGGTGATGTACGTGGCGAAGACGATCGGCATCGTCTCGCGCGAGCTGCGCAACCGCTGACGCGGGGCGGCTGCGCGGCCCAGATATCGGCTGGTATCGCCCCGTGCCGGATCTGCACATCCTGCGCGTCTTCACCGCGGAGGACGGAAGCGGTGGAAATCCGCTCGGCGTGTTTCTCGACGGGGCTGCCGTGCCGCCTGAACGGCGCCAGCCCGCGGCAGCGGAGATCGGCTTCAGCGAGACCCTCTTCGTGGATGACGCGGCCTCGGGGGCGGTTCAGATCTTCACCCCGGCGGTCGAGCTGGCCTTCGCCGGGCACCCGCTCGTGGGCGCCGCATGGCTGCTCGGGCAGGAGCGCGGGGCGGTGGAGGTCCTGCGGCCCCCCGCGGGCGAGGTGCCCGCCAGGGTAGAGGGCGATCGAGCCTCGGTGGCCGCCCGACCGCAGTGGGCGCCTCCGTTCAAGTGGTTCCAGCTCGCCTCGCCGGGCGAGGTGGACTCGCTCGAGGGATCGCCGGAGGGCCACGACCTGGCCGGCGCCTACGCGTGGGCGGGAGACGGGGTCGTGCGGGCCCGCGTCTTCCCGCCCCGACTCGGGATCGAGGAGGATGAGGCCACCGGCGCCGCCGCCGTGCTGCTGGGGGCGCTGCTGGAGCGCGACGTAGAGATCCGACAGGGGCACGGCTCGAGGATCGCGGTCCATCCCCGCAAGGACGGCCTGGTCGAGATCGGCGGTACGGTGGCCCTCGACGAGGTACGCGACTTCAAGCTCTGAAGGCAGGCAGCCGGCCCACTCCCTTACTGGGACCGCTGTCCGGCGGGGAACAAGGTCCCTGCGGGACCGCGCGGGTCAACCCGGCGGGATCGGCGGCGGCGGCGGCACCTGCTTCTTGGGGACGGTGCCTTCCTTCCTCTTCGGCGGGATCTTCTTGGTCTTCGGCGGTGGGGCTGGTGCGGGCGGGAGGGCCTGGGCTTCCGGGCGAGGTGCCCGGTTGAGCTTTGGGGTCCGCTGGAGCTTTGGGACGCCCCTGGGGGGTGCAAGCTTGCGGGCGGGCTTGTCGCCGCGCAGCTTCGGACCGCGGCCGCCGGCCACCGACCGGTCCAGGCGTTCGAGCAACCCCTTCTTCTTGCCCTTCCCGCTCTTGTCGGCCTTCCCCTTCTCCTTGGCCTTCCCCCTCTCCTTGGCCTTGCGCAGGGCCTTCCGCGCTGCGTCCGCCGTCTCGCGCGGTGAGTCAGTGCCTCCCGGCCTCGCCGCCATGGCCGGCTCGACCACGTTGAAGGGGAAGCCGGCCGGCTCGCCGGAGGGGCTCTGCGCCGTAGCGGACCGCGCGTCGGGCGGCGCGCCGTCCGAGTCCAGCGCGGCCTGACCTGCCACGCCACCCCCGCCTGCCACGAGGGCGCCCACGACGGCCACCTTGGCCACCGTCGCGCCGCTCGAGGGCAGGAGCGCCGCCACGAGGCCACCGCCAGCTGCCGCGCCGCCGCCCCCGGCTGCACCGCCGCCTATGCCAACCGCGGCAAGGACTCCCGACTTCAGGCCCACCGACGGAGCGACGGGAAGGATCATCGCGACCATCTGCCGCTGCCTGCGTACCTCCTGGAGGTATGCCGAGCACCCGGCGCAGGCGCGCAGGTGATGGTGAAGCCTGGCCCGTCGCAGGGTCCCACCCTGCGCGACGGCCAGCTCCTTGCGGATCGACTCGCATGAGGCCTCACGCGCCTCGCTGCGCTCGGTGAGCCCAGCCCGCGCGCGGAAGACGAGACCCTTCACGTTCGCCACGCGACAGCCCAGGACCTCGGCCACCTCGGCGTGCGAGAGATCGTGCATCTCAGACAGGACGAGTGCGGCGCGCTGGTCATCAGGCAGGTCGTGCAGATCCTCGAGCAGCTGACGCAGGTCGGCGCGCTGCTCGACCTGGTCACTGAGGCCCTCCGTGCTCGTCTCGATCTGCTCTTCGGGCTGCTCCCGTCTCGCGCGGAGCATGGACACGCAGCGGTTGCGGGCGATCGTGTAGAGCCAGGCCTTGAGCCGGATCTCGCGGTCGTCACGGAGCAGATCGCGGTGGGCGGCGGCGAAGGCCTGCTGGACGGCGTCCTCGGCCTCTTCCCGTGATCCGAGCATGTGCCGGCAGAAGGAGAGCAGACCGTGCACATGCCGCTCGTAGATGACCTCGAAGGCCGTCTCGTCGCCGCGCCGGAGGCGCTCGACCAGGTGCTCGTCGCCCCGCAGCGCGAGCAGTCGCTTGGGGCCGCGCGAGATCGCTCGGCCACCGGATGGAACGCTGATCCCGTGGGCCACAGCTCTATTGTGCCCTGTGGAGGAGTCCGTGCCAACCGCATCGGAACTTTGAACGCGCCCGATCGTCAAAAGTTCGCCGGAACGAGAGGCCGAAGGGTGCCTCACCCGGGCTATCGCCGAACCTTTCGGCCCGTGCCGCGTTAGAGGCTGTGAACCCACCACTCCTCAGGAGGAACATCTTGATCAAGCGAACTCGATCCCTCGCATTGCTGGTAGCCGCGGGTGCACTACTAGCTGTACCCGCAGTCGGTCAGGCTAACCATAAGGACAGCCACGACCCGGGCGCAAAGGCCGAGGGCAAGGCCAAGGCCAAGGGACACGGCAAGACCAAGGGCAATGGTCCCCGCAGAAGCTGCGCCGAGAGGCCGACCGTGAACAAGGGCTTCGTGGTGAAGGGCACGGTCGTGAGCTACTCGGCCACGACTCCCCTGGTCATCACCGTGACCAAGGCTAATCGCCACGCGCGCTTGTCTGGCCAGCTTGGCGACGCCAGCCCGCTCCCGGGAGTTCAGTTCTCCGTCCCCACATCCGACACCTTCAAGGTTCGGCTGAAGGAGTACGAGGCCGGCGAGTCTCCTGGTGCCGGGGACGCGGTTCGCATCATCGGCAAGGTCGCCGTCACGCGCAAGAAGTGCGTCACGGACCAGCAGGACACCCTGGCCAAGCGCTACGGCGCCGTGGACGTCCGGAAGGTGAAGTTCACCGAGGTCGACTGACCGAAGCGAAGTTGCAGCACGGCGCGCGCGCGCCGAACGGACGCAAGCACGGCGCGCGCATGCCGGACGCACCCGAAGGGCCCCGTACGGATACGGGGCCCTTCGTCGTTTCATGGCCCAAGGAGCCCTTTGACATGGTGCGGGACGGGTGGGACTTGCAGTGCCGAGTCGTGCAAGATTGCCTGCGCGTGGGAGGAACCCGCTACGGCAAGGGCGGCAGGGCTCCGGAAGGCGCAAGCCCCCGGCCACCTCCCCCGCCCAGGCGACCCTGGCCCCACCGGGGCCAGAGGTCGCAAGCCGCCGCAGGAGCCCTAACCGCGCGAACCCGCCACCGGAGCCGCAGGGCAAGAGCGGCGGGGGGCTCCGGGGGCGCGAGCCCCCGGTTACCTTCCCGCAATGCCCGCCGGCCGTTACGCCCCTAGCCCCAGCGGCCCGCTGCACCTCGGCAACCTCCGGACCGCGCTGTTGGCGTGGCTCTTCGCACGTTCGTCCGGGGCGCGCTTTCTCATGCGGATCGAGGATCTCGACCCCCAGCGCTCCCGCCGAGAACACGAACGGGGCCAGCTCTCAGATCTGCGCGCGATCGGGATCGACTGGGACGAGGAACCGGTGCGCCAGTCAGAGCGCACCGGACTCTACGGGGAAGCGCTGGAGGCGCTACGGGCCCGGGACAGGGTGTACCCGTGCTGGTGCACGCGGGCCGACATCCGTGCGGCGGCCCAGGCCCCGCACGGACCGGCGCCAGAGGGCGCCTACCCAGGCACCTGCAGGCGGCTCACCTCGAAGGGGCGCGCAGAGCGCGAGCGGGCCGCCGGCAGACCACCTTCGCTGCGCCTGGACGCACGTGGCCAGCCCGTGGAGATCGAAGACCGTCTGCACGGACGCGTGCGCGGTGTCGTCGACGACCTGCTGCTGCAGCGGTGGGACGGCACCTTCTCCTACAACCTGGCGGTCGTCGTGGACGACGCCGACCAGGGAATCGGCGAGGTCGTGCGGGGCGATGACCTGCTCGACTCGACCCCGCGCCAGGTCCTGCTGGGATCACTGCTCGAGGCGCCGGCGCCCCGCTACGCCCATGTGCCGCTGGTGCTGGGCCCGGACGGGCGGCGGCTGGCCAAGCGCCACGGCGCGGTCACGCTGGCAGACCGGAGGAAGATTGGTCACGGCGCGCCGGAGATGTTGAGCTGGATGGCGGCGAGTGTCGGCCTGGCGGAGCCCGGCGAGCCGGTGACGGCGGTGGACCTGATCGGTCGGTTCGATCCCGCCTTGCTGCCACGGGAGCCGACCGTGCTCGGGCAGTGATCCCGTGGGACGGCGCCCCTGGCGCGGCCTTCAGGCGCACCACGCGCGGAGGCCGTCAGGCGCTCGACACGGCCGAGACCGCGATCCGGCATGCACGAGGCAGCGGATCGGATCTCAGCCGTGTGAAGCTGGTGAGTCCGGCGAGAGCCGGCTCAGCTCATCTGGACGTTGACGGCCTTCGGGCCCTTATCGCCAGACTCGGCGTCGTATGACACCTTGGCGCCTTCGGTGAGCGACTTGAAGCCGTCACCGTTGATACCGGTGTGGTGGACGAAAAGGTCCTTGCCCCCGTCGTCTGGGGTAATGAAGCCGAAGCCCTTCTCGTCACTGAACCACTTCACGGTTCCGTTAGGCATGGAGTACCTCCACGATCTTCTTGTGTTGTGCTGCGTACGCGGAGGATGCTGAGAGCAACGACTGCGAGCGCCTGCACTTCTTCGCCGAGCTTCCTTGGCTCGACCTTACCCACCTCACGCTAGCACGTAGGCTGACGGCGTCAATGGCCGGCCCGCTCCTTCTCGTCGACGCTCCATATCTCCTGTATCGAGCCTTCTTCGCGCTGCCGCACTCGATCAAGGGCACCGACGGCCGTCCGGTTAACGCGCTGCTCGGCAGCACCAACACGATTCTCGCCGTGGCCGAGGAGCAGGCGGCCCGCGCGGTGGTGACCTGCTTCGGACCGGATGCCGCCGCCTACCGGGTGGAGCTCTACGCCAGCTACCACGCCCATCGCCCGCCGATGCCCGATGACCTGGCTCACCAATGGGCGCTGGCACCGAGCCTCTACCGGGCGCTCGGCTGGAGCGTGATGGAGCACGACACCCTGGAGGCCGACGACCTGCTCGGATCCCTTGCCCGGGTGGAGGCCGAGGCAGGCGGCGAGGCCCTCATCCTCACCGGGGACCGCGACATGTTCCAGTGTGCGGGGGACCGGGTTGCGGTCCTGCTGCTCGGGGGAAGGGGCAAGCGGGGGCCCGAGCGCATGGGCCCGGCGGAGATCGAGCGCCGCTATGGCGTGGCGCCTGCGCTCGTGCCCGACTTCATCGCCCTCCGCGGCGATCCCTCCGACGGCCTACCGGGCATGAAGGGCATCGGCGAGAAGCGCGCGGCGGACATCCTGCGCCGTCACGGCTCGCTGGCCGCCGCCCTCGACGCCGCCGAGCGCGACGGCCCGGATCGCAACATCCTTGCGCGCGCGCGCGCGGAGCTCGAGGCCTACCGGGAGATCGCCACGTTGCGGCCGATCGAGCTGGACCGGCCGCCTGACGCAGCCACCGACCGGGCCGGCGGGGCCGCTGCCGCGCGCGAGCTTGGGCTGAACCGGCTTGCCGAGCGGCTGGATTCGGGGGACTGAGCTCGGGATCAGGCCGGCCGTCGGAGCCGCGATGAGCAGTCCGTCGGCTTCCCGCGCCCTCAGGCCCGCGGAAGCGACCAAAACCCGTCGAAGCCCACGTGGCACTCGTCTGCCACGTGGCCGAGCTCCTCGCGCGCACGCTCGAATTCGATGTCGCGCACCACCGCCACCTCCTTGGTGGCAAGCGGGGTGCCGGTCCACTCGAGCACCTCCTGCGCGCTGGCGGCAGGCTCCCGCCGCGGGACATCCGGCACGAGGTTGGCCAGCAGCACGTCGTACACGTTGAACGGCTGGAACCCGGGAACGGCGATCCGCACCCCGTCCGAGGCGCGCACGACCTCATAGGAGGGACAGGTGTAGCGCTGCCCGCCCGACCAGTTTGCGAGCTTGTCGTCGAGCACCCGCGCCGCGGGAATCGGGCGGCGGGCGTGCTCCATGTCCTCACGCAAGAGCGCCTCCACCTCATCCTCCGCGCACCACTCCTC
>DASZCV010000148.1:0-6295 GCA_035942755.1 Thermoleophilaceae bacterium | reverse complement strand
GGCGACATCCAGTGCTCGAGACGCTCGGCCTCCTCGTGGACCTGATCCCACGGGATGTCGAAGACGTCGGTGAGGAAGCGCTCTATCAGCCGGTGGCGGCGCACGATGTTCTCCGCGTGCTCCCGGCCGCTGTCGGTGAAGGCGAGCGACTTGCCTGCACCCCGGGCCCCCCCGTCGTCTCGCGTGACGTAGCCGTCTGCCTCCAGGCGCCCGATCATCTCGTGCACCGTGGGAGCGGAGACCTGCATCGCGCGCGCCACGTTGGCGCCGGTCATCGGCAGGCCCGCCTCTTGGAGCCAGAAGATGATCTGGAGGTACTCCTCCTCGGCAACGGTGGCCTGCTCGTTGGACATCGGGTGGCATGCTACCGGCGTGAGAATCGAGCCCACCACCCCGTGACGCTTCCGCTCCAGCCGCCGATCAAGCCGCAGCTGGCGCGATCGGCGAAGGAACTGCCGCGCGGCCAGGACTGGCGCTACGAGCCAAAGTGGGACGGCTTTCGCACGATCGTCTTCCGGGACGGCGACGACGTGCAGCTACAGAGCCGGGGCGGCAAGCCGATGAACCGCTACTTCCCCGATGTGGCCCAGCAGGTGCAGGCCATGCCGGCCGACGCGCTCGTGCTCGACGGCGAGATGCTCGTGGTGGTAGACGGGGTGCAGGAGTTCGATCTCCTGAGCCAGCGGATCCACCCGGCCGCCTCCCGCGTCGAGAAGCTGGCGCAGGAGACCCCGGCGGC
Source organism: Thermoleophilaceae bacterium (assembly GCA_035942755.1). Lineage (GTDB taxonomy): Bacteria > Actinomycetota > Thermoleophilia > Solirubrobacterales > Thermoleophilaceae > JAAYBF01. The sequence goes on along the minus strand of DASZCV010000148.1, from coordinate 5,556 downwards.
CTTCGTCGCCTTCGACCTGCTGGCCGAGCGCGGGGAGACGCTGCTCGACCGTCCCTATGACGAGCGGCGGGAGCGCCTCGCCGCCCTCGACCTCGGCCCCGTCGAGCTCAGCCCCGTGACCGGCGACCCCTAGGCGGCCGGGCAGTGGCTCACCGGGGCATCGGAGGGGGTGATCGCAAAGCAGGCCGGCGCGCTCTACCTGCCCGGCGAGCGAAAGGGGATGGTGAAGATCAAGCGGGCGCGCACCGCCGACTGCGTGGTGGCCGCATTTCGCCTGGGCAAGGAGACGGACACGGTGGGGTCGCTCATCCTCGGGATGTACGACGAGGCCGGGGAGCTACAGGTAGTGGGCCATACATCCGGGTTCACCGCCAGGCAGAAGCGCGAGCTCCTGGAGCTGCTCGAGCCCTACCGCACGCACGAGCGCGGCTCGGGTGAGCCCAGCCGGTGGAAGTCGGACGAGGAGCTCGTCTGGGAGGGCCTGCGCCCCGAGCTGGTGTGCGAGATCGCCTTCGACCACATCACCGGAAACCGCATCCGCCACGGCGCGAGGCTGCTGCGGTGGCGGGAGGATAAGCCTCCCGCGGAGTGCACGATCGACCAGCTACGCGCCTAGCGATCCCCCGGCGCTGGCTACACCGCTCTACCCGCTGCCTTCGCTCCCGGGGGCGTCGTCCTCGGGATCGCGGCTGCCCTCGTCTCTCGCTTCGTGCCCCTCCTCGCTCGCCCGCTCTTCCGCCGGGGCACCGGGCATCGCGCCGGCCTCTCCGCCGGCTCCACCCCCACCGCGCTCGTCGTGCGAATCATGCCCCTCCGGGGTGCGGCTCTCGATGTCTTCCTTGGCCCGGGCTGCGTCTTCTTCTGACTCGGTCACGTCAACTCCTCGGTCCGGTGGATAGAGCAACTCCAGGCGCACGCTAGCTCTTCTTCGCCTTGGTTGTTGGCGCGGGCCTGCATCTTTGTCGCCCGGGCGGGTAGCGGCAACCCGTGGGCTCGCTTCAGGTGCTGGACCTGCATAAGCGCTACGGCGAGACCGTGGCGCTGGACGGCGTCTCCTTCTCGGTGGAGGCGGGCGAGGTGTGCGGCTTCGTCGGCCCGAACGGAGCGGGCAAGACCACGGCGATGCGCATCGTCCTCGGGGTGCTCGACGCCGACTCCGGCGAGGTCCGCTGGGGCGGGGAGCCGATCGGCGTGGAGGCGCGGCGGCGGATCGGCTACATGCCCGAGGAGCGCGGGCTGTATCCGAAGATGCGCGTGATCGACCAGCTTGCCTACCTCGGGACCCTGCACGGCCTGTCGGACGACGACGCCCGGGGCAACGCGGAGCGCTGGACCGAGCGTCTCGGGATCGCCGAGCGGGGAGAGGACGCCGTCGAGGCGCTGTCCCTCGGCAACCGATCGGGGTAGTCGCGACGATCACCGGCGGCGACGACGGCCCGTCGACGCGGACGGTTGCCACCGTCGGCCTCCGGGCACATCAGGTCGCGCAGGCAGCGCGCGGCGCGCAGGACCGATTCGACATCCGCTTGCGCGTGAGGTCCGTGGCCGGCGCCGCAGCGGCGCGCCGAGAGGTTAGGGAGGGTGACGCGGACGCGGCGCTCGACGGCGGCCGGCTCATCACCCGAAGCGACGGCGACGAGACGCTCGTTGCCCTCCTGCAGCAGACCTCAGGCACACTGCGCTCGCAGGGCGCCCTGCGCCGGGAGGGCCTCCCCTCGCGCCGGATCGCCGCAGCCCTGGACCCGCCGCCGCTGAAGGTGGCGGAGCTTGCGCCTCCGGGAGGGGCAGGCGGCAAGGGGCTCGCCTTCATCGGCGCACTCGTGCTCTACATCGCCATCATCAGACGCGCTGCCGGGATGGGAGCTCGCTCTCTCGCTGGCGCTGATGTTGCTTGGCATCCTGCTCGTCGTCCGGGTGGCCGGACGCCTCTACGAACGCTCCGTGCTGCGCTTCGGATCCCCGCCCAAGCTCGTGCAGGCGCTCCGCCAGGCCCGCTGAAGGGACCGCGGGCGCCCTGGGACGCCCGCGGTGTCCCTCCTACATCCCGGCCAGCGGCCGGAAGCCCTTGTGCTCGGGCGTGTGCTCCCAGTCCTCGTCGGACTGCCGGAGAACGGTCCACCCGCCGCCGCCCAGGCCGACCAGCATCACGGCGGAACCCAGGATTCCGAGCATCTCACTCTCAAACCCGGCACCGGCGGCAAGGAGCGCAGCCGCGATGGCGATCAGAAGCGCCGTCACGGACTGGACGGCCCTCGCCCGGTACAGGCCGACCGCGAGGATGACCAGGCACGCCATCAATGCATAGGGCATCACGAGCAGGCCGAAAAGCGCCACCGCTCCGCCCACGTGGCCGAAGGCCACGTCACGCTCGCGCAGCATGTGCATCAGTCCGAGCATCGCCGGGACCATCAGCACCAGCCCGGCCACGAGAAGCATCTGCTCGAGGGAGCCGGTGTCCGGGTCGCCGACCCGCCCGATCACGAAGGAGTCCTCACCCGCCCCGATCCGCGACTCCACGATCATCGAGAGCAGGAGCAGCAACGGGGCCACGATCATGCAGAAGCCCGCCACCACCTTGCGGAAGCGGTGGGCATCTGAAGGGTTTGGGAGGGACGCGGAACGCTTGGCATCCGTTCCAGAGAGACGGTTCATCGAAACCCTCCTTTCAGGGTTCGCGACGGTGATCCATTACATCCCGAAGTACCCCTGCTTGTGGCGATCGTTACGAGTTCTGCAGTTCGGCAAGCGAGCGGATGACCGCCTCGTAGAACCCATCGCCGTAGCTGGCCTCCGTTCGCTCCGCTCGGGGGTCCTCCTCCGGGGCGTTTGCGACCAGGAAGAAGCGCCCCACCAGGTCGATCACCCCCAGGTCCTCGCGCGAGTCACCGATTGCGATGCACTCCTCCGGGGAGTATCCGCGCGCCCTCATGTGCGCCCTGACCGCCGCGGGCTTCGAGGCCGTGGCGGGAACCAGGTGGTACACGCGCCGGCCGCCGGAGATCGCTCCGTTGTCCACCAGGCGGAGCCCGCGGTGGCCCTCTGCCTCCAGCAGCGCCCCCGCCGCGGCGACGTCGACGCGGCCACGAAAGAGGTGGGAGACCTCCCTCCCGACGTGCCAGGGCGCGTGCGGCTCGAGGTCACCGTCAAAGGCGCCGAGCAGCAGCGCCGGAGCGCCGGACTCCTCGATCAGCTCCCACGGGTTGCGGTCGTCGCGCGGATTGAAGTCATCGCAGAGCCAGCTTTCCTCGCCGTCGATCACCAGGCCGCCTCCGATCTCGAACGAGTAAGCGGTGTGCCCGATCAACCGCGCGTCTTCGGCCACCTGACCGCGTCTGCGCCCGGACATCAGCATCACCTCGCATCCGGTGCGGTGGCAGGCCTCGAGCGCGCGTGCCGGCAAAAGGGTGAAGCGGCCGTCCTCGTTGTGGAACAGGGACGCACCGGGGCCGAGCAGGGTGTCGTCGAGGTCGGTGTAGACGCAGCGCAGCGCCATCAGGCCGGCGCGCGGATCGAAGCCCAGGGCGGCCGCTCGGCCACGGCGGATCGCGGCGACTCCGTCCGCAGGCGCCCGTCCCGCCTGAGGCGCTCGCAGACCACCGCCAGCACGGTGTCCGCCATCGGCTCGAGCGCGGCCAGCGACTGGTGGGCGTTGCGCCGCTCACCGAGGTCCACCTGGGCCATCGCCTGCGCGCCCACGAGCTCACGCACGTCCAGCAGCATCGCCATCTCGACGCCGTACCCCGTGGCGAACGGGATCCGCTCGAGCACCTCGCGGGTGGCCGCGACCTCCCCGGCCAACGGCTGTCTGAGGGCGACAAGCTCGGGGTAGAAGGCGGAGAGGAGCGGCCGCGCCGTCAGGCGGCTCACCCTCCCTCCCCCCTCGGGCAGCCGGACGCCCCCGGCGGTGAAGGGCCGGTCGTAGCTGCCCTTCACGAATTGCGTTCCCTGCTCGCACAACAGCGGTCCGAGAAGGCCGGTCACGAAGAGGGGTTGGAAGTTCGAGCTGTCGGCGTCGAGGAACACCACCAGCTCACCACGAACCGCGGCCAGCGCCCGCCACATCGCGTCCCCCTTGCCGAGCACCGGGCCGAACCCTGGAGCCAGCTCGTCCTCCTGGCGGACCTCCGCACCCGCCCGCGAGGCCACCTCCGCCGAGCCGTCGGCAGATCCGGCATCCACTACCAGCAGCTGGTCCACCAGTTCACCGAGCTCGAGGATGCGCTCCACGATCGCGCCGATCGTGCCCGCCACCTCGCGGGCCGGGAGCACCACGGTCACGTCCTTGCGCTTGCGGTCGAGCACCAGCTCCGGCGGATAGTCGCTGTGGGCAAAGGAGCGAATCACGCTGCCCGAACTATGCCGAACCGCCCCGCTCCCGCCGAGGGCGCAGACCGTGAACGGCGATGATCACCGGGAAGGGCCTCACGGCGTGCCACCATGGCTAGCGTGGCCGTCGCACCGAAGGAGATGCCCTGGGAGCCGTTGCTCGAGCGCGGCGAGGGAGAGCAACTCGTGGCGCGGTCGCTCGAGCGCCCGCAGGAGGCACTGCTCGAGCCGCTGCCCGAAACGCTGCACCCAGAGCTGCGTGAAGCACTCACGGGAGCGGGCATCGAGGCCCTGTACGCCCACCAGGCAGACACCCTCGCGTCGGCGTACAAGGGCCACACGATCGTCACGACCGCCACGGCCAGCGGCAAGTCACTGGCGTTCAACCTGCCGGTACTCGACACCCTCGCCCATGACCGGTCCGCACGCGCGCTCTACCTCTACCCCACGAAGGCGCTCGCCCAGGACCAGGCGAGGGCGCTGCACGCGCTGAAGCTGCGCTACCTGCGGCCGGCGATCTACGACGGGGACACGCCGCACGAGGAGCGGAAGGCAGTGCGCGCGCGTTCGAACCTGATCCTCACGAACCCGGACATGCTGCACGTGGGCATCATGCCCAACCACGCGAAGTGGGGCGACATGCTGGCCAACCTGGCCTGGATCGTGGTCGACGAGGCCCACGTCTACCGAGGCGTCTTCGGCTCCCACGTGGCAAACGTGCTGCGCCGCCTCCGTCGGCTCGCGCTGGCGTACGGCACCGAGCCGCGCTTCCTGCTCACGAGCGCGACGATCGCAAACCCCGTCGAGCTGGCGGAGCGGTTGACCGGCTGCGAGGTCGCGCTGGTGGACCGTGACGGGGCGCCCCGGGCCGAGCGACGGATAGCCATGTGGAACCCCCCGCTGGTGGACGAGCGCACCGGGGCACGAGCATCGCCGCTGGCGGAGGCCGCCGACCTGCTCGCCGATCTCGTCGAGCGCGAGGTGCGCACGATCTGCTTCCTCAAGTCGCGGCGCGGGATCGAGCTGATCCTGAAGTTCACCCGTCTGCGCCTCGAGGAGCGCGGCCGGGCCGACCTGGCCGAGCGGATCTCGCCCTACCGCGCCGGCGACACACCGAGCCAGCGGCGCGAGATCGAGGGGCGCCTGGTGGACGGCGACCTGCTTGCGGTGGTGGCCACCGACGCCCTGGAGCTCGGGATCGACATCGGCGCGCTCGACGCGGCGATCTGC
>DASZCV010000147.1:0-14828 GCA_035942755.1 Thermoleophilaceae bacterium | reverse complement strand
GTTGAATGCCACGAAGAGGGTGATGCGGGTGTTGTCGCCGGTCACCTCCTCTGCCCAGTCCATTCGCCGGGCTAGCTGCGGCGGCACCCCCTCCCGGCGGCCGATGAAGCGCATCCGCACCCCCTCCTCGTGAAGCTCGGGGGTCTCGCGATCGATCCGCTCCGCGAACATCTCCATCAGCCCCGCCACCTCATCCGGTGGGCGCGTCCAGTTCTCGGTCGAGAAGGAGAACACGGTGAGCTCCTCGATGCCGAGCCGGGCGCCGTCGCGCAGGCGCGCCTTCACGACGTCGGCGCCCGCCCGGTGGCCTTCGATCACGGGCAGCCCCCTCCCCTGCGCCCAACGGCCGTTTCCGTCGGTGATGATCGCGACGTACCTCGGCCGCCCGGGGTCCGTCAAACCTGGAGGATCTCCTCTTCCTTCCCCGCCAGGAGCGCGTCGATCTCCCCTATGCGAGCGTCGGTGAGCTTCTGAAGCTCGGTCTCGGCGCGGTGCTCGTCATCCGCGCCCAGCTCACCCTCCTTCTTGAGCTCGCGCAGGTCGTGCATCACCTCCCGCCGGATGTTGCGCACCGCCACGCGACCGTGCTGCTCGGCGATGCTATGCAGGACCCTGACGAGCTCCTTGCGCCGCTCTTCGGTGAGCTCGGGAATCGTGAGCCGGATCAGGTTGCCGTCGTTGGAGGGGGTCAGCCCGACGTCCGACTCGAGGATGGCCCTCTCGATCGCCTTTATCGACGACTTGTCGAACGGGGTGATCGTTAGCAGGCGCGCCTCACTGGCCGAGATGCTGGCCAGCTGCTTGAGCGGGGTCGATGTGCCGTAGTAGTCCACCTCGATCCGGTCGAGCAGCTGCGGCGAGGCGCGGCCGGTGCGAATGGTCCCGAACTCGGAACGCGTGGCCTCGACCGACTTCGCCATCCGCTCGCCGGCGTCGGACAGGAGCTCGCTGATCAGCTCGTTATCCATGCGTGCGCCAAGGGGGGTCAGTCATCGGTAGACACCACCGTTCCCACTCGCTCGCCGCACACTATGCGATCGATGTTGCGCTCGTCGTCCATGTTGAACACGTGGATGGGCAGCCGATTGTCCATGCAGAGGGAGAGCGCCGTCACGTCCATCACCTGGAGCTGCTGCTCGATGGCCTCCCGGTGGCTGATCTCCGCTATGAAGCTGGCATCGGGGTCGCTGCGGGGATCGGCGGAGTAGACCCCTTCCACGCCGTTCTTGGCCATCAGGATCGCCTGCGCGTGGATCTCGAGCGCCCTCAGAGCCGCGGCGGTGTCCGTGGTGAAGAACGGGTTGCCGGTGCCGGCGGCGAAGATCACGATCCGGCCGCGCTCGAGATGGCGCATGGCGCGCCGGCGGATATAGGGCTCCGCGACCTCCGAGATCTCGATGGCGGACAGCACCCGGGTCAGCGCCCCGAGGTGCTCGAGCGCGTCCTGCAGCGCCAGCGCGTTGAGGACCGTGGCCAGCATGCCCATGTAGTCGCCGGTGGCGCGATCCATCCCGGCGGCGGCGGCGGACAGGCCACGGTAGATGTTGCCTCCGCCCACCACGACGGAGGTCTCCACCCCGCGGTCCGCGACCTGCTTGACCTGTGCGGCCACGGCCGCGATCCGGTCGGGGTCCGCCCCGTACTCGAGGCCACCCATGAGAGCCTCGCCCGAGAGCTTGAGGAGGATGCGGCTGAACGCCGCCTCCCCGTCGTGAGGCGGCTTGCCTCCCTCCTCGCTCACCGGCTACTCCCCGATCCTGAAGCGTGCGAAGCGCCGCACGACCACGTTCTCCCCCGTGCTCGCGGACAGCGCGGCGCGCATCTCCTCGATCGTCTTGCCCTCGTGCTTGTCGGCGTTCACGTGGGCCTGGTGAAGCAGGACGCTCTCCTCGAGCCACTTGCGCATGCGGCCCTCGGCGATCCTCTGCTGGACCGCCTCCGGCTTGCCCTCGCCCGCGGCCTGCTCGCGGAGGACCCGCAACTCGGCCTCGCGATCCTCGGCGGGAACATCCTCCTCGCTCACGTAGAGGGGCGCCGCGGCAGCCACGTGGGAGGCCACCTCGCGAACGAACGACACGAACTCCTCGTTTCGCGCCACGAAGTCGGTCTCGCAGTTCACCTCCACGAGGGCACCAACCTTGCCGTTGTGGTGTACGTAGCTCTCCACGAGCCCCTCGCTGGCGGCACGTTCTCCACGCCTGGCTGCCTTTGCCTGCCCCTTCACGCGCAGCAGCTCGATCGCCTTCTCCATGTCGCCGTCGGTCTCCTGCAACGCGGACTTGCAGTCCATCATCCCCGCGCCGGTGCGCTCGCGGAGCTCCTTCACCACCCTCGCCGGGATGTCCGCGCTCACGACGGGCTCTCCTCGTCCGGATCGAAGGTGCGCCGCTCCGGAGTCGGGACCGGCTCGGCCGGCGCCTCCGCCGGGGCGGGCGCTTCGCCGGCCTCCGCGGCCTCCCTACGGGCCTGCTCCGCTGCCTCCCTACGCTCGGCCTCCTCCTTCTCTCGCTGAGCTCGCTCCTCGGTGGCCCGGCGCGCCTGCTCCTCCGCCTCCCGGCGGGCAGCTTCCTCCTCGTCGCGGAAGCGCGTGTGCTGCTCGCCGACCACACCCGCGATCGCCTCGACGATCACCTTGCAGGAGCGGATCGCATCGTCGTTGCCTGGGATCAGGTAGGTGACCGGGTCGGGATCGCAGTTGGTGTCCACGAGCCCGATGATCGGTATCCGCAGCCGCTGGGCCTCGCGGATCGCGATCAGCTCCGTCTTCAGGTCCACGACGAACATCGCGTCCGGGGGGCGCTGCATGTCCCGTACACCGCCCAGGTTGGTCTCGAGCTTCTCGCGCTCGTTGATCGCCGCGATGCGCTCGCGCGTTGGCAGCAGCTCGAGGGTGCCGTCGCGGGTCCAATCGGTGAGCTCGTGCAACCGCTTGATCCGCTTCGAGATCGTCTGGAAGTTCGTCAGCAGGCCGCCAAGCCAGCGCTGGTTCACGTAGGGCATACCGGCGGCGGTGGCCGCGTCGGCGATCGTGTCCCGGGCCTGCTTCTTCGTGCCCACGAACAGCACCGTTCCGCCCCGTCCGGCAACGGTCGAGGCGAACTCCTGCGCCCGCGCGAGCAGCACCTCGGTCTTCTGGAGGTCGATGATGTGGATGCCGCTGCGCTCTCCGAAGATGAAGCGCCGCATCTTCGGGTTCCAGCGGCGGGTCTGGTGCCCGAAATGGACACCGGCCTCCAGCAACTCCTTCAGCGTTACCTGAGCCATTCGTCTCCCTTGTCTTTGTGGTGCTGCTTCCCCACCGGCGGTACGCGGACCCGGGGCTCACGGCCCTGGGCAGGATTCGCGCCGGCCCGGCAGGGGTCGGTTTGGAGGCTGCGAACGGCAGAGCATAAGGGCTGGAGCGAAGAGGGCGCCGCGCCAGAGCGGTCTCGGGGAGAAAACGGGGCGACCCGGAAGCAACGAGGCGACCCGGAAGCCGCCTCGTTCCCAACTCAGTCCCCGTCTGGCCCGCCGGGGACTCGTTCCCGCCTCGCCGCATCGACTGCGCGATGCAAATCGGCGGGTAGTCTGGACTCGCATGCGAGGAATTCCCGCGTCACAGGGTGCTCAAACATCAGCCTTGTGCTGTGCAGAAATTGGCGCGTAAGCTCTAATCTGCGACCGCTCTCGCCCCCGCCGTAGCGGCTGTCCCCGCAGACAGGATGCCCGATTGCGGACAGGTGCGCGCGTATCTGGTGGGTGCGACCGGTCTCGAGCCGCACGGAGAGCAGGGTCGTGCGAGGCAGCGCCTCGATGACCTCGAAGTGCGTCACGGCGCTGCGGGCCCGGTCGGTGCGCGTGGACATCCGCGTGCGGTGGTCGCGGTCCCGGCCGATCGGGGCGTCGATCGTGCCGGTACGCGCGTCAGGGCACCCCTCCACGAGCGCCAGGTACTCCCGCTGGACGCGCCTTTCTCGGAGCATCCTCGAGAGGGCCGCGTGCGCCTCCTCGGACTTCGCCACGATCAGCAGCCCGGAGGTGTCGCGGTCGAGCCGATGGACGATCCCGGCGCGGCCGGGGTCGGGTCCTCCGGCTGCCCGCCCGGCGAGCGCCTGAGAGAGCGTGCCGTGACTGTGCCCGGCGCCGGGGTGGACCACGACCCCCGTCGGTTTGTCCACCACCATCAGGTGAGAGTCCTCGTGTACCACGCTCACCGCCACCTCCGGCTGCTCCCCGCCTTGCGCGGACGGGTCGGCCTCGGCCATGACCACCTCCTCCCCCGCGGCCATCCGGTGAGAGGCGCGGCGGACCCGGCCGTCCACCCTGACCAACCGATCGACGATCGCCCGTTGGGCCTTGGCGCGCGACGGGATAACCCCGCGGCTCACGAGCGCGGCGTCGAGGCGCAGGCCGGCGTCGTCCTCCGTGGCCACAAACCTCTTCTGGCTCATCGCTCCGAGGGAGTCGCCTCCAGCAGGTAGAGCAGGGCTGCCACGCCCCCGACGATGGCCATGTCCGCCACGTTGAACGCCGGCCAGGCCACCGGGTCGATGAAGTCGATCACCGCCCCTTCACGAACCCGGTCCACGAGGTTCCCCGTGGCCCCTCCGAGCAGCATCCCGACCGGCAGCCACAGCCACCTGCGGGCGGCGTGCAGGGCGAAGTACGCGATCAGGAAGACGAGCACCACCGCGATCAGCGCCCCGACGATCGTGCCGCTTCCCTCCAGCGCGCCAAAGGCGACGCCCGTGTTGCGGGTGTTGGTGAGCTCGAGGCCGTAGAAGACACGCACGCTCTCGCCCCGCTCCAGAGAGCTCGTGATGAGCGCCTTCGTGGCCTGGTCCATCGCCAGCACGAACGTGACCGTGGCGCCGGCGCGCCTCCACCCCGCCGCGGCAGCGGACACCTAGGCCGGCGATTCCACGGGAGGGGCCAACCATCTAGCCCCTGATCAGGCCCGCCACGATGCCCGCCACGATCAGCAGCACGAAGGTCGCCACCATCGGCGCCAGGTCGAGGGCGCCCGGCCCGATCCGCACCGGCGGGAGCACGCGGCGAAACACGTTCAGGATCGGATCGGTCACCTGGGTCACGAACGTGAGGAAGGCGTCGAGCCACCGGTAGTAGGGGATCCGGGGAAAGAAGCTCATGATCACCCGGATGAAGATCAGCACCACGAAGACGATCGCGAGCGTGTAGACGAAGTCGGCCACATCCTCCCGTCCGATCGCGAGTGGGGTGCTCATCGTCCCGCCTTCACCACGAGGTCGACCGCGGAATCGAACGAGTCCCGCAATCCGGCTTCTTCGAGCACCTGGAGGCCCTTCTCGGTCAAGCCCCCGGGGGTCGCCACACGCCGGCGCAGGGAGGCCGCGTCGAGGTCGTTCGCATCCAGGTACGCGGCGGTGCCCGCCATGGTCTCCGTGACCAGCCGCCGCGCCTGACGGGGCTCGAGGCCGTGGCGGGACCCGGCATCTGCCATTGCCTCGACCACCAGCGCGAGGAACGCCGGGCCACAGCTCATGACGGCCATCGCGGGGTCGATCAGCGGCTCCTCGAGCGGGATCACCACGCCGGTGCGCCCGAAGAGGTTCAGCAGTTCCTCCTCGGGCCCCTGAGCCGCCAGCGTGCCGGGCGTGTAGCAGAGCACTCCGCGGCCCACCTCGACCGGGATGTTCGGGATGAAGCGATACACGGGGGTGTCGGGATAGGCGGCCTCGAGCCGGCTCACCGGCGTGGCAGCGACGATCGAGGCCACCGCCCTGGCCTTGCCTCCCACCTGCTCGGCCACCTCTTCCAGATTGGCCGGCTTGTGACAGAGGATCACGAGGTCGCACCCCTCCGCGACCTCCGCATTGGAGGCGGCGACCCGGCCGTTCAGCTCGGCCGCAAGGGCCTCCGCACGCCCCGCCTGCGGATCGAACACCAGAGCCGGCTCGCCGAGGCCGCGCGCGAGCGCGGAGGCCATGCTGCCCGCCCCGATGAACCCGATCCGCATGCGCCCGGACTCTATAGCCCGTGGCCCGGGGCTATAGGCGCCGCCCTCGGCCCCTCAGGACTGGTTGAAGAAGCCCTTTTCGACGAGCCTGGCCCGCTCCTCGGCTGAGACGTCGACGTTTCGGGGCGTGAGCAGGAAGACCTTGTCGGCAATCCGCTGCATGCCGCCGTCGAGCGCGTAGGTCAGCCCGGAGGAGAAGTCGATCAGCCGCTTGGCCAGGTCCGGATCGCTCCCTTGCAGGTTGAGGATCACGGGGATCGATTCCTTGTACTGGTCGGCAATCTGCTGCGCGTCGTTGAAGTTCTTGGGCACCACCAGGTGCACCTGGAGCTCCCCGGAGGAGCCGTTTGACACCGGCCGCAGCACGCGCGTCTCGCGAGCCGGCTCGCCCGGCGAGTCGTCGGCGAAGATGTCGTCGAACTCGTCGCGGCGCTGGCGCTGGAGGCGCCGCACGTTGGGCCGCTCCCGGTAGCGGTCCTCGATCTCGGCCTCGGGCTCGACTTCCCGCTCACGGCTGGAATCGGGGTATGGGTGGTCTTCCTCGGCGAGGCCGAAGTAGACGAGGGCGCGGTGCCATGTGTCGCTGATTGCCATCGCTGCCGGATTGTTTCGCGGAGCAGGTGAAAAACCCTTCGCCGACACGTTAGCGCGCTCACCCGTGAAACTCCCCGGACGAATGGCCGAGCCGTGGATAGCGATCGAGGACACCGGTGCCGGCCCGCCGATCGTGCTGCTGCACGGCCTGACCGCCACCCGGCGATACGTGGTGCAGGGATCGCGCCACCTGCTGGGCCGGGGCTATCGCGTCCTGGCCTACGACGCTCGCGGACATGGCGAGTCTGAGGCTCCATCCGATCCCGGCGCCTACGACTACCACCTGATGGTGGGAGACCTCGACCGGGTGCTGACCGAGAAGGGCCTCGACCGGCCCGTCCTGGTGGGCAGCTCGATGGGTGCCCACACCGCCACCGCATTCGCCCTCGAGCGTCCCGAGCGGGTGGCGGCGCTGGTTCAGATCACTCCCGCTTACATCGGAGCCGGACGCAGCGACCCGGGCGAGCTCACGCACTGGGACGCCCTTGCCGGCGCCCTCGAGCAAGGGGACGTCGAGGCGTTCATAGGCCTCTCCGGCACCGCGAGCATCCCCGAGCGCTGGCGCGAGGGCGTCGAGCTCGGTATCCGGCAGCGGCTCGAGCGCCACCGCGACCTCCGGGCGGTGGCAGCTGCACTCAGGGTGGTGCCGCGCTCCGATGCCTGGGCGGGGCTCGAGCGGCTACGGGGCCTCGAGGTTCCGACGCTGGTGGTGGCAAGCCGGGACGAGGTGGACCCCGGCCACCCGATCTCCGTGGCCGAGGAGTACGCGCGTCTCATCCCTGGTGCCGAGCTGGTAGTCGAGGACCCGGGCGCCTCGCCGCTTGCGTGGCAGGGCAGCCAGCTCTCCCGCGCGATCGGCGACTTCCTCGAACGGGCCCTGCCGCAAGGAGGACCGACCTCGACGGATTCGGCCTCGCCGGCGGGTCCCGGGCGTGCCTCAGAAGCCGGCTAGACCAGGTCACGCCGCTCGAGGAGCGCCGCGGCCGCGGCAAAGGCCACTCCCACCCCGGCGGCCATCACGAGCAGCGCGATGCCGGGCGCCAGCAGGTCCTCACCACCGAAGGACTCGACGTCGAGAACGCCGTTGGGCGCCCCGGAGGTCGGGCCGAACCGGCCCACGTCCGGTGCCACTCCCATGATCGCCGGCTCGAGCGCGAAGGCGAAGACGAGCAGGCCGATCATGGCCGCCACCTGATTGCGGACCAGCCCGCCGATGCACACACCGAAGGCACCGAGCAGCGCCGCCACGGCCAGGTTGCGCCAGAGCACGTCGGCCAGGTCTGCGATCCCGATGGTGGTCTCCCCGCCGGCGGACTGGATCAGCGTCCCCACCGCCATGATCGCGACGGTCACGACGAGGGAGAGCACCGTGCCCGCCACCGCGTAGGACAGCGTCTTGGCGGCCAGCAGTGGCAGCCTGTTCGGGGCGGCGAGCACCGTGCTCGTGATCGTCCGGTGGCGCCACTCGCCCGCCATCCCCATCACGCCGAGCAGCAGGATGAAGAGGCTGCTGAAGTCCGCGGTGAAGAGGTCGCGCAGATCCTCCTCGTTCAGGTCATCGGTCAGAAGCGTGGTGAGCACCACCACCAGCAGGGACAACAGGAGCGCCGCGGCAACGAGCGTCACGAAGGTGCGGGTGGTGCGCAGCTTCAGCAGCTCGGCGCGCAGCAGCGCGCTCATCTGCCGTCGCCGGTGAGGGCGAAGAACGCCGCCTCGAGTGAGCGGGCCCGCGGAGCCAGACCCAGGACCACCACCTGCTCCGCTGCCGCTATCTCGCCCACCTGCTCGGGCGTGGCACCCAGTACGAGCAGGCCGTCTGCAGTGCGCTCGACGTGGTGGCCGCGCCCTTCGAGGGCGCCCGCGAGGCGCTCGGGATCCTGCACCTTCACCTCGGTCGCCGGAGCGTCGTCACCGCCCAGCACCTCGTCCAGCGTGCCCTGCCCGCGCAGCTCGCCCTTGGAGATGACCACCACGTCGTCCACCGACTGGGCGACCTCGGCGAGCAGATGGCTGGAGACGAGCACCGCGCGGCCGCTGGCCGCCTGGTGGCGCAGCAGGTCTCGCATCCAGCTGATGCCGGGTGGGTCGAGGCCGTTGGTCGGCTCGTCGAGAATGAGCACCTGGGGGTCACCGAGCAGCGCGGCGGCGATGGCCAGCCGCTGGCGCATGCCCATCGAGTAACCCTTCACGCGCCGGTCGGCCGCGTCGGCGATGCCGACGATCGACAGGACCTCGTCCACCCGCTCCGCCGGGTGCTCGCCGGTCGCGGCCAGCACCCGCAGGTGGTTGCGCGCCGTGCGTCCGGGATGAAACGCGGCATCCTCGAGCACGGCGCCCACGTGCGCGCTCGGCCGGTCGAGCTCCTCGTAGCGCCGGCCCTCGAAGGTCGCCGTCCCCGCCGACGGGCGCACGAGGCCGAGCAGCACACGCAGCGTGGTGCTCTTGCCCGCGCCGTTGGGACCGAGGAAGCCCGTCACACGACCGCGCTCGACCTGAAAGGAGAGGCCCTTCACCGCGGTGACGGATCCAAAGCGCTTGTGGAGGTCATTGATCTCGACGACGGCGATCGCGCCATCATGACGATCGGCACCGCCTGACGGATGTGAGTCCCCCACTCGTCGCAACCCACGCCGTCGAAGGTCGTCCTCCCCTCCGAGGCCAGGCGCAACCTTCGTGCCTGGGACAGGCTCGTACCCATGTGAGCGGTCCCCGCCTGTCTCTCCCCCTCCTCACAGCGGCGGTGGGCGTCACGCTCGGATCGGCCCTCAGTCGTAGAGCGCCGAACCGACCCGGATGATGGTCGCACCCTCGGCCACCGCCACCTCGTAGTCCTGTGTCGTGCCCATGGACAGCCGGGCGAGGCCGTGCTCGGCGGCCAGCTCCGCGAGGCGGGCGAAGTGGCGACGGCTGTCCTCGGCGCGCTCCGCGAACGGAGGCATCGTCATGAGGCCCGTCACCGGGACGGGGGCGCCCGCGATGAACTCCTCGAGCGCCTCGGGCGCGATCCCCGCCTTGCCCTCCTCGCCGGCCACGTTCACCTGCACGAGCACCTCGGCGGCCGGGTGGCGGGCGAGTTGAGCGAGCGCCGAGTCCGACGCCAGCGAGTGGATGAGACGCACGAGGGGCACGATCTCCTTCACCTTGCGGCTCTGAAGCGCCCCGATGAAGTCCCAGTCGAAGAGGTGGCCATGCCGGGCGTGCTTGGCGGCCAGGTCCTGGGCGCGGTTCTCCCCCACCAGCCGCACGCCTGCCTCGGCGAGCGCGGGCAGCTCCTCGGCTGCCACGTACTTGGTGGCCACGCACACTTCGACGTCCTCGGGCTCGCGCCCCGCGGCGGCGATGCGCTCCCGCACCCTGTCAAGGCCGGCGCGTACGCGTGTGGGGTCGAGGCCGCTGAACTGCCGCGTCATCCCATGCGCCTCACGAGGCCCGCCTGGCGGCCGGTGAGGCCGCCGTCGCGGCGGTGGGAGAAGAAGAGGTCGGACCGGCAGCTGGTGCACAGGGGCACCTGCTCGACCCGCTCGACTCCGGCGGCACGCAGCTTCTTCTCCGCCACGGCGCGCAGGTCGAGCTTCCGGCCCTCCGCAACCCCATCGATGTGGGCGAAGGCAGCGAGGACCTCGTCACCGACCTCGTAGCAGCAGCGCCCGATCCCGGGCCCTATGGCGGCGGCCGGAGGATCCTCGAACGATTCGACCGCGCGTTCGATGATGCCCGCCGCCATGCCACGCCAGCCGCAGTGCAGCATCGCCACCCGTTCCGGGGTGGCGAGCGCCACGGGCAGGCAGTCGGCCACGAGCACCAGCAGAGCCACATCGGCGCTAGCTGTGACGTGGCCGTCCACCTTCTGCAGCTCGGCGCCCGGCCGGGCGAACCCGTCGCGGCCGGGCGGCGGCGCAACGGTCCACTCGGCCACCTCCGCACCATGAACCTGCCACCCCATGACCACCGCGGCCGGGTCGATGCCGACGGCTTGCGCCACCAGCTCGCGATTGCGGGCCACGCGCCTGGGGTCGTCGTCGGTGAGGATCCCCAGGTTGAGCGAGCTGTAGGGCCCCTCGCTCACACCTCGATGACGGGTGGTGAACCAGGCGCGCGCGCCCGGAAGGTCGAGCTCGATCACCGTGCCTCCCGGGCGAGCAACAGGGCGGTGCGAAGCTCCTCCTCACGCCCGCAGAGCTCTCCGTCCAGCTTTCGCCGCAGCGTCTCCCTCAGAGCGCGGCCGAGCAGCGGAGACTCCGGGATGCCCGCAGCCACCAGGTCGGCGCCCGTGATCTCCAGCCGAGCGGGGCGCAACGCGGTCAGGTAATGCAGGACCGGCTCGGCCGGGGCGCCGAGGGCGAGCGCCAGCGCCAGCGTCTCGGCCGGCTCGCCCGTCAGCGACTCGTGCAACTGCGATGGCCGCAGCGGCGAGGCCAGCTGATCGGCGAGCGCCCGCGCGCGGCGGGTGGCGCGCAGGACGGCCTCCCGGGCAGGGGCCGGCAGGCCGAGCCCCGTGACCCACCGCTCGAGACCCTGGCGCTGCTCTTCGGAGGAGGCGCCGATGCACAGCGCGGCGAGGGCGCTCAGCACGGGGCTGGCTCCTGTCTGGACGGCGCCGAGCTGCGCCGAGGCCACGAGCTGGGGATCGGCTGTCAGCGCGGGGTGCAGCGCACGGTCGAGCCCGAGCTGCGCGAGCCGGGCCACGGCGCCCGGAGCCTCGGGCTCGGCCAGAAGCGCCTCGAGCTCCACCCGGATGCGGTTGCCCGACACCGTGAGGAGGGCCCCGCCGGCGGCGGCCTCCCGGGCGAGCCGCTCGCTATCGGGGTGCAGCACGAATGCCAGCCGCGCCTCGTAGCGCAGCGCGCGCAGCAAGCGAGTGGGGTCATCCACGAAGCTCGCCTGGTGAAGCACCCTGATCCACCTGGCGCCGAGGTCCACCGTGCCCCCGTGAGGGTCGTGGAGCCTGCCAAGCTCCTCGCCTGTCAGGGCCACGGCCATCGCGTTCACAGTGAAGTCGCGGCGGCCGAGATCCTCGTGCAGCGGTGCCGGCTCGACCCTCGGCAGTGCCCCCGGGCGGTCATAGACCTCCCGGCGGGTGGTGGCGAGGTCTGCCGTCAGCGAACCGGCACGGACTGTGGCGGTGCCGAACCGCTCGTGCTTCAGCGCGGTGCCCCCGAGCCGCGCGGCAAGGGCCCGAGCTGCTGTGGGCGCATCGCCCTCCACGGCGATGTCGAGATCGACGGAGCCCTCCCCTAGCAGCAGGTCTCGCACCGCTCCGCCCACGAGGTAGCTCGGCCAGTCCAGCCCGCCCACCACGGGCAGCAGGGTGTCGAGGCCGGGGAGGGACGCCAGCCGGGCGCGGAGGTCGGTGACCGGCAGAGCCATGCGCACATTGTCCCTCCCTCCCGTCCCCCGGGAGGGCGACGGCTCCGCCGCCGGCGATCAGAACCGCGCTACGCCGCGCAGCCTGCCGTAGCCGCGCTGGGCCACCGCCGTGCCGCGGGAGTCCACCACCTTGACCACATCTCCACGGTCGTCCCACATCCGGCCCGACCGGCATGCGAACAGCCGCGTTGCGAGCCTGACCGTCCTCTTGCGGGCGGGCGCACAGCCGCTGATCACCTGCAGCGACCGCCTGGCACCCAGCTTCCCGGCGGAGCCCAGGCGCACGCGGCGTCCGGCGCGGTCGCGCAGCGTCGCCCCTTTGAGGCTGACCGCACGGCCTCCGGTGTTGCGTATGGTCACGCTCTCGCGAGCTCCGCCCTTGGGCCTGATCGCCACGATCCTCACGGAGCGAAGCGCAGAGCGGTTGCGCCGGGCTCTCGATGGCTGGGGCGCGATGCCCTTGCAGCCACCGGCAGCGTGACGGGCCACCTCTCGCCCGACTTCCTCGCGGAAGCCGGGGGCGTAGCTGTCGAAGTCCGTGGTGGTCCTCGACACGTCGCGGGCGTTGCCAAGCTGCGCGCGCGTGAACCGGCACTGGGTGATGCGCCCGTCCGGGCGCCAGTCGCCGAACACGGCCCTGAAGTCGTCGACGGGCGCCGCGAGGGCACTCGATGCGGGAACGAGCAGCGCCGCGGCGGCAAGGGCGGCCATGAAGGTGGTCCTGCGGATCATCGCGCTACAGCCTGACAGGGATGCCCGCAGCTCGCATGTGCCTCTTCGCGTCGCCGACCGTGAACGCGCCGTAGTGGAAGATCGAGGCGCAGAGCACCGCGTCCGCGCTCCCTGTCCAGACCGCGTCAACCAGGTGCTGAAGGACGCCGGCGCCCCCGGAGGCGATCACCGGCACCTCTACGGCGCTTGCCACCCGACGGGTCAGCTCGAGCTCGTAGCCGTCCTCGGTGCCGTCCCGGTCCATGCTCGTCAGCAGGATCTCGCCGGCGCCGCGCTCGGCGCCCTCACGGGCCCACTCGAGAGCCTCCCGGCCGGTCTCCCTGCGGCCACCTTGCACGACCACCTCGTAGCCGGCATTTC
This sequence comes from Thermoleophilaceae bacterium, assembly GCA_035942755.1. Classification (GTDB taxonomy): domain Bacteria; phylum Actinomycetota; class Thermoleophilia; order Solirubrobacterales; family Thermoleophilaceae; genus JAAYBF01. The sequence continues at coordinate 1,798 of DASZCV010000147.1, read as the reverse complement.
CACCGGGCCGGCGCCTGGCATCGATCGCGAGCACGACGCACTGGGCGCCGAACACCTCTGCCAGCTCGCCGATCAGCTCCGGGCGCGCCACCGCGGCGGAGTTCACGGCCACCTTGTCCGACCCGGCGTCGAGCACCGCCTGAGCGTCCTCCACGGACCGGATGCCGCCTCCGATGGTGAAAGGGATGAAAACCTCGTCGGCGCAGCGGCGGGCGAGGGCGGCCGCGGTGTCACGCCGCTCGTGGGAGGCGGTGATGTCCAGGAACACGATCTCGTCGGCACCCTCCTCCTGATAGCGGGCAGCCAGCTCCACGGGATCGCCCGCGTCGCGGATGTCCACAAAGTTCGTGCCCTTGACCACTCGACCCTTGTCCACGTCCAGGCAGGGAATCACCCGCTTCAACACCATGGAGAGGACCGTACCCGCGTCAGCCGGAGCCGGCCGTCTGGGAGTCGAGCACCGCGTGGGCCTCGGCGATCGTGAAGCGACGCTCATACAGCGCCTTGCCCGCGATCACCCCGGCCAGGTTGGGGAGCGCCAGGTCCCGCAGAGCACGCAGATCCTCGAGCGAGCTCACCCCGCCGGACACGATGAACTGACCCTTCACGACCTCGGAGATGCGCCGCGTCTCGTCGAGGTCGACGCCTCCGAGCATGCCGTCGAGGTCGGCGTTCGTGTACACGAAGCCCTCCACCCCCTGCCCCTGGAGCCCCGCGATCAGCTCCTCCGGCAGCATTCCCGTCTGCCGGGTCCATCCGGACACGGATACGCGGCCGCCGCGCACGTCGACCCCCACCAGGACGCGGGAGCCCTCCGCCCGGACTGCCTGTGAGAGGAACTCCGGGTCGGTGTAGGCCGCCGTACCCACCACCACCCTGGCCGCCCCGGCGGCCAGCGCGGCGCGCACGTCAGGCAGGGAGCGCAGGCCGCCGCCGTACTGCACGGGCAGGTCGAGCTCGCGGGCGATCCGCTCCAGGTGCCACAGGTTGACCGGCCTGCCCTCGAGAGCGCCGTCGAGGTCCACCACGTGCAGGTACCGGGCGCGGGCCTCGACGAAGGCCCGCGCCGCAGCGAGCGGGTCGTCCGCGTACACGGTCTCCTCCTCGAAGCGGCCCTGCCGCAGGTTCACCGCGCGGCCCTCGCGGATGTCCACGGCCGGGAGAAGGATCATGCGGCGGCGGGCACGCACAGCCTGGCGAAGCTGCTGAGCAGCCGCAGCCCGTCCGGGCCCGACTTCTCGGGATGGAACTGAGTGCCGTAGACCGGCGGGCGCGCCACCACGCTCGCGAGCTCGGTCCCGTAGCTTGCCACTCCGACCACGTCCTCCCCTCGCGCGGGGCAGGCCACGAACGAGTGCACGTGGTAGAAGGCACACGGGTCGGGCAGGCCGGTCGCAAGCTCGGACTCGCGCCGCCATGCGACGTGGTTCCAGCCGATGTGCGGCACCTTCAGCCCGGGGGCATCGAGTGCCTCGACCGTACCCTCGAGCAGGCCGATCCCCTCGTCGCCGCCGAGCTCCGCCGAGCTCTCGAAGAGCAGCTGCATTCCGAGGCACAGGCCGAGGATTGGCGTGCCGGCGCTCCGGCGCGCGCGCAGAAGCTCGTCCAGCTCGAGCGAGCGCACCCTCTCCATGGCCTTCGGGAACGCCCCCACCCCGGTCAGGACCACCCCGTCGGCGTCACCCACTGCGTCGTGGTCTGCCGTCACCGTGGCCCTGACTCCCACATGCTCGAAGGCCTTCTCGACCGAGCGCAGGTTGCCCATGCCGTAGTCCAGAACGGCAACGGTTGTCACAGC
>DASZCV010000146.1:0-2672 GCA_035942755.1 Thermoleophilaceae bacterium | reverse complement strand
ACTTGGCCTCACCGAGCGTGTCGCCCTCTGCTTCTGCGCTCGTCTCCTCGGGGCCGGGTTCCGCGTGGCTGTCGAGGCCCGCCACCATCCGTCAGCCGAGGTTACCGCCGCCTGCCGGAGCGCTTCTTCTTCTTGCGCGGTGAGCTCGGTGGCGGCTTGGCCGACGCGCCGTTGGTCCTCTCACGGGCCGGCTTGCCGTCACCAGCCGCACCGCCCCCGCCGCCCGACGGCTTGCCTCGCGCCGGCTTGGGCGGACCCTTCCCATCCCCGCCTTCACGCTCGATCTCCTCCATGTCGGGCTTCGGGTAGAGCTTTCGGACCACCAGCTGCTGGCCGATGGTCCAGACGTTGGTGGTGATCCAGTAGACGATCAGGCCCGCCTCGAAGTTGATGATGAAGATCGTGAAGACGAACGGCAGCGCGAACATGATCCGCTGCTGGTTCTTGTCCCCGCCGATCATCGTGACCGCGCTTGCGGCCAGCTGCGTGGCGATGTAGATCACGACCATGATCGCGAGGATCACCGGCTCGCCGGTGAGCGGCTCGGCCAGATCCGGGATGAAGAGGAAGCTCTCCTCGCCCTCGATGTCCGCCTTGAACGACTTGCTTCTCAGCAGCTCGAAGAGGGCGATGAAGAAGGGTATCTGCAGCAGCAGCGGGAGGCAGGAGGCGAGCGGATTGACCTGCCGCTCCTGGTAGAACTTCATCACCTCCTGGTTCATCCGCTGCTTGTCGTCCTTGTACCGCTCCTGGATCTTCTTCATCTCGGGCTGAAGAACCTGGAGCTTCTGCATCGACTTCACAGAGCTGAAGGTGAGCGGCAGGATCGCGAGGCGGATCGTGACGGTGAGCATCACGATCGCCAGCCCCCAGCTTCCGACGATGCCGTGCCAGAACTCGAGGATGCCCTCGAAGCCGTCGAGGACCGACTGGGGGATGATGGCGAGTTGCAACATGGGCGTCAGCCGCGCGGGGCGAAGAGTCGCTGGTCCTCGACGAAGTCGACGCCGCCATGGCTCCAGGGGTTGCAGCGCAGAAGGCGCCAGGCGGTCAGGACCAGGCCACGCAGTATGCCGAATCGCCGGACCGCGGTGACGGCGTACTGCGAGCACGAGGGATGGTACTTGCACCGTTGCGGCAGCGCCGGCGAGATCGCCCGCTGATAGAAGCGCACGGGTATGAGCACGATCGCCCTCGTGAGGCTCACGCGCCGGGCCCTCCGACGAGGCCCGCCGTGCTGAGCACATCGCCCAGCGCCTCGGCAATCCCGCTCTCGCCGCGCTCGGCGGCCAGCGGCCCGGCATCCGGACGTGCCACGATCACGAAGTCGTGGCCGGCCGGCAGGGCCGGCGCAGTCTTCCAGAAGGCCTCTCGGAGCAGGCGCTTCACGTGGTTGCGATCCACCGCGCCGCCGACCTTTCGCCCGACCGAGACCCCGAGCCGGGGCTCTGGGTCCTCGTCTGCGCGCGGAAAGACGTACACCACCAGATAGCGGCTGGCGTGCGAGCGTCCCTCGCGGTAGACGCGGTCGAACTCCCCGCTTCGGGAGACCCGGCGCCGCCGGCGCGGGGCGTCGCCGCTGTGCTCTGCCATCGCTACGCGCTGAGCCGGCTACGGCCCTTCGCCCGGCGGCGCCTCAGGATCCGTCGACCCGCACGCGTGTGCATGCGCGCGCGGAACCCGTGCGTACGGGCGCGCTTTCGCTTCTTGGGCTGGTACGTGCGTTTCACCGGGCCTCGCGGGGAGAGGCCGCAGTATAGGCATGGCCCGCCTGGCCGCCCGCGATCGACTTTCCCGCGTTTTGCGCGATGGCTGGGCGGCGCACCGGAGAGGCGCCGATCACGCCGTTGAGCGTGTGTAAACTCGCCGCCCCGAGGACCCGCTTCCGCCACGCGCCGTCCTCTCCACACCAACGTTTCACGTCGAGTCCCTGGAGGGTCGCGCTTGCCCCATCGCGAACAGCTCGAGCCGATCTGGGAGCGCGTTCTGAGCGAGTTGCGGCGAGACGTTCCCGACTTCAGGTTCCACGTCTGGCTGAGTCCGCTCGAGCTCGTGGACCTTCGCGGAGAGACGCTCTTCGTCCGCGCGCCCGATCACATCCGGAGCTGCGTTCGCGACCGCTACCTCCCGCTGGTCCGCGAGGCCGCCCGGCGGGGCTTCGCCGCGACGGCAGTGGTCGAGATCGTGGACGGCCAGTGGCAGCCGGTCGTGGATGGTGGCGAGGTGGACGGCGAGGCTCCCGCTGCCGGGCTGAACCCCAAGTACACCTTCGAGCACTTCGTCATCGGAGAGGGCAACCGCTTCGCGCACGCGACCGCCCTGAAGGTGGCGGAGCTCCCGGGGCATGCCTTCAACCCCCTGTTCATCCACGGCCGGCCGGGCCTCGGCAAGACACACCTGCTCCACGCGATCGGCAACTACGTCATGCGCTATGGCTCCGGGCTCACGGTCCGCTACAGCACCGGCGAAGAGTTCACGAGCGAGTTCGTGCGGGCCCTCCAGTCGCACGACATGTCCTCGTTCAAGGACCGCTTTCGCGGCGTGGACGTCTTGCTGCTCGACGACGTGCAGTTCGTCGCCGACAAGGCGAGGACCGAGGAGGAGCTCTTCCATACGTTCAATGTCCTCCGCGAGACGGGCCGGCAGCTCGTGATGACGAGCGACCGTGGCCC
>DASZCV010000145.1:0-7184 GCA_035942755.1 Thermoleophilaceae bacterium | reverse complement strand
GCCGTGACCCAGGCCTATCTCACCCTCAGCGAGGTGCTCGGGCACACCGACCTCCTGCTCAACGAAGGTCGTGTGCGGGAGGTGGAGGAGGGCGGCGTGGTGCGCTTCGAAGCCGTACCCTGAAGGATGCCGGCGTCTACCCGCGGCTGCCGGTCATCGCCCGCCCCGGTCGTGAGCCGACGATCGCGCCACTGTGCCGGTCCAGAAAAGCCACGAGCACGGTGCAGGCCAGCACCACGATCATCGGCTCGAGCGGCAGCCGGTAGCGCGTGGCCGCCGCCGAGGTGAAGACCACCGAGGCAGCCAGCGCCATCGCCAGCAGGGGGAAGACAAGCGTTCGGCGCGCGCGCAGGCGCCAGAGACCCACCAGCGCCGCCGCCAGCAGCACGTAGTAGATAGCGATACCCACCACGGACACCTCCTCGTTGCGTCCCTCGAAGCCCACCTCGTCGATTGCGTACTGCGGGCGCCGGATGTCCCAGGTTCGTGAAAGGCCGTTCCAGAAGAACGCCTTTGGCAGCGAGTCCGGGTGCTCCTTTATGTAGTCGAGCGCCCGGCTCTGGAGCTCCTCGCGAAACTCCGCGTCGGGAATCGGCGGTCCGTTGAAGAGCTCCTCCTCGCGGGCGGTGCGAACCCGCCAGGCGTACGGGCTGCGGGGGTCGTTCGCGGCATCGTCGTTGAAGGTGCCGTAGGCGGCGCTGTCCTGCATCGAGAGCGGTATGAAGTCGTTTGCCACGCGGTAGTTGCGCGCGGTCCAGGGCGCGATCAAGGCCACCATCACGAGCACCGCGAGCCCCAGCATCAGCGTGCCGCGGCGAAGGCCCGCCGCCATCCACCAGGCCACCGCCACGCCGGGGAGGAAGAAGAAGGCGGTCGGGCGCACCAGCAGGCTCGCGGCCATCACCGCCCCGACGACCACCGCCAGGCCGGGCGCCGGGACCCGCTCGAGCACGAGCAGCAACAGCAGGATGCCAAGCGGCAGGGCGAGCGCCTCTGGGTAAAGGCGCCCCTCCCACTGCCACATGTGCGGGTACAGCGCGCCCACGAAGGCGGCCGCGCCGGCCACCCGCGAGTCGAACAGGCGGCGAGCGAGCAGCCACAGCAGGAGGATCACGACCGGGCCGAGCAGCACCGTCTGCAGCAGCAACAGCTTGCCTACGCCCACGCCGAGCACGAGGTACACCGCACTCACCCAAGCCGGGTACCCCGGTGACTTCCACATGCCCGGGTGCGGAATGTCGAAGGGGCGGTCGGTCCAGAACCACTTCCCCTCCGTAGCGCGCAGGCCCTCCAGGTAGTACTCGGGCTCATCCCCGGCCAGCGTGTGGTCGTGGGTCGCGAGCACGTAGGCCACCCGCACAGCCAGACCGGCGGCGATCGCCGCCAGCAGCAAGACGACCTCGCCCCGTGCCACCTGGGCTCCCGCGAGGCGTGACAGGAGCGTCCGGAGCCGTTCGATCACCGCGGGCGCTCCCGGCTCTGCTCCGTTCCCGCCATCCGGCTGGGACTATAGGATCGCGGTCCTCATCCCTGCCCGCGAAGGCGGTAGTAGAGCTTGCGTGCCGGCTGCGAGAACCTGATCAGCCGGCTGGTCTGCAAGCCATGCAGGGCCGCGTCAGTCGAGGCCAGCCGGCGCTCGGCGCGTTCGCGCCCGGCATGGGCCGCCTGAACCTCCTCGTGGAGGCCCGCGGATTCGGTGCGAGCGGCGGCCAACTCGGTCCGGACGGTGGCGAGCTCGCGGCGCGCGGCTTCGAGCTGCGCCGCGAGCTCAAGGGCGCTCGAAACCAGCTTCGCGGCGGGCTCACGAGGCAACCCCTGATCGCCGGAGTCGCGCTTCGCCATGAAGTCCCGCAGGCGCGTATCGATCACGACGCGACCGCTGGCAACGGCGGCGTCGAGATCGGCGTCATCGACCACGAGACCCTCGAAATGAGCGCGCAAGCGGCCCTCGCGGTGCAATTCGAGCAGGGCGAGCTGGTCGCGCCCGACCTCCGGCTCCCGTGACTCGAGGCGCTCGTAGCCGATGCCCACGTTTAGCACCTTGCGCTCGAACTGCTCGAAGCTGCGCATCGGGAAGTGCAGCACCTCGAGCAGGCCGAGAGCCGGGGCCACCCTCAGGTCCGGGGCGTCGATCGAGTGGTTGCCCGGCGCCATCTCAATCTCCGCGGTAGCCCGGTGGATCACCTTGGGCTCGAGGGGCTCCCCCCGCCCGTTTCTCGAGGCGGCCTCGCGTACGACCATCCGCTCGAGAAGTGGCCCCGGCCCTTCCGGACGGGGCAAGAAGTTCGAGCGTGACGCCACGAGGGCGTCGACGTCCGGGGGCACGGCGCTCAGGAGCTGCTTGATGCTTCCGAACAGGGGCCACCAGAACTCGTCGGCGTCGTTGTTGATGATCCAGTCGGCGCCGTGTTCGACTGCCGCGGCGCGGGCCATGGCGTTGACGTGGGTCACTTGGTCGTGGGCCTCGCCCCCGGCCTCGCGCAGGAGCAGCACACCGCGGCGCTCGTACGCGCGCAGCAGCTCGGCGGTCCCGTCGCGGGAGGAGTGATCGGTGGCGATCACGAAGTCGACCCCCTGAGCGAGGTGATAGTCGAGGTTGGCCGCGACGATGTCGGCCTCATCTCGAGCCAGGAGCGTCATGACGAGCTTCACGACGCGAACGTAGCGGCAATCGATCCGGGGCGCGGCTATGTGAGCACCGGGCGAATCAGCCCGCGCGGGCGAATCAGCCGGCGCGGAAGGCGAAGTACCCGGGCTTGCGCTCCCCGGAGCTGTAGATCAGCCCGCCGGAGGTGACGCCCGCAATATCCCTGACGTGGACCCAGCCGAGGGTGTAGATCCGTGACATACGCCGCGTGATGCGCAGCGCCGAGCGGATCCAGCGGGCCTGTGTTGCCGGCGTGACGGAGAACGAGCCGAACTCGCTGTCCGGCGCCGTCGAGATCGTAAACTCCGAGAGGTAGAGCGGAATCCGCTGCCTCCGGGATCGCTTGAGGTTGCGGTCGACCAGGGCGGTGAGGTCATCCAGATCGGACATGTCGATCCACCCGGCCCGCTGCGGTTTCTGGCGCAGGTCCGGTGGGCGGAAGGAGAAAGGGTTGTGCCCGTACATGTCCATGCGCGGAGGTTTCCCGTTGGGCAGGCGCATGTTCTCGATCCACTGCCGCGTCAAAATGTCGCCGGTGGTGAATGTCATGCCCCCGATCACGCGGTTGCTGCGCCTCACACCCTTCAGGGCTGCGTATGAGGCATCGAGCATCCGCGCGTAGCGACGCGGAGCCGCAGCCTGCCGTGCGGTGAGCTTGCGGCCCGAGCGGGCACGGATCATCGGTCTCCAGTTCGGTGCTCGAGATGGCTCGCCCCAGATCTGCCACAAGTTGACGGTGGGGTAACGACGAGCGGCCGCCGCGGCGAAGTCGGCAAAGTCGCCCAATCGCCGGGGGCTGTAGTTGAACGGGCGATTGCCGTTTGACCAGCGTGGCGCGCCGATGATAAGCAGCGAGACCTTCATGCCGTAACGCCGGGCCTGGGAAACCGCGTACGCCAGGTCGCTGGGCCATGCATACGCCGGGTCGCGAGGGTCGCGGGGGTTTGCGGGCCGCCGTCGAGCGACGCTGCTCCAGTGAAGGCCGCCCTGGTAGACCCCTGCGCCGAGATCGCGATAGAGAGGGAACTGGGAGACGCCGTCTATACGTGTGGGGCCCCAGATCGCCTTCTTCGTCGACTGCCGAGCCTGGGCCGGGCCGGCGAGCACCGAGAAGACGAGCGCAAGGCCCGCAAGCAGCCAGACGACTCTTGAGGCTCGATGTGGCACCATCCGGCGGGCTTTGCCTGCGCTGTCCGAGGACACTGAGACCCCTATCGGCACGAAGCGGGACATCCTTGACTCGGAGTGTCGGCTGGCTGTCGAGCCTCGGGGATAGCTGTGGCGGACGTCCCGTTTGAGCGCAACCCGCCGTATGGCCCCACCCCCGACAATCGGCCCACGCCCCTGAACCTAGCCCCCCTCCCTCTCGCATGCGACGGTCGCCCACAAATGTCCTTTGGGGAACGCGCCGCCCTCGAGGGGGTACTGGCTCAGGTCCGCCCGGAGCTTGCCCTTGAGATCGGAACGGCGGAGGGTGGAAGCCTTCGGCGTATAGCGGCGCACAGCGGCGAGGTTCACTCCGTCGACCTAGACCACGAGCCCGTCGGGTCGCAGGACCCGCTGCCGGATCACGTAACCCTGCACACCGGTCCCAGCGCAGCGCTCCTCCCGGATCTACTTCGGTCGTTCACGGAAACGGGGCGAAACCTGGATTTCGCGCTCGTCGACGGAGATCACAGCCTCGAGGGGGCCAGCGGCGACCTCGAGGCACTTCTGCGATCACCTGCGACAATGCGGAGCGTAATCCTCATTCACGATTCGACGAACGTCGAAGTTCGCGCCGGCATCGAGAGGGTCGCACTCGACGGTTACGAGAAGGTCGTCTACCACGAACTCGACTTCGTGCCAGGTTACATATACGCGCAGGGGGCAGCCGAAGGCGCAGTGTGGGGCGGCCTCGCGCTGGTGCTGACCGACCTGCGGCGCTCTCCCGGATACCTGCACTCAACGCGGCAGTCGCTCTACCACGAGCCGTTCGCCTCAATTCACCGCGCTAGGGCGGATCTGCTGCGGTCTCGAGCAGACAGACCATAAAGGGCCAACAGCCCTATTGACGGCGTGGGGACCGATAGGCTTCGCTACGGTACACGCGTGGCGGGCAGCGGGGAAGAGTTACGGGCTAGCCAGCCGACGGGCACTTCCGTCAGTGACAGCGGATGGGCATTGGCGCGGGAGATCGATCGGCTCCGTGGCGAGCTGCTGGCCGTCTCAGCTCAGCTTGAGGCGGCGCGCGCGTCGATCGAGGACTCGGCCGGCGTCCACCAGGACGAGCTCGAGTCACTTTGGCGCGAGCTGGAGAGCACAAAGTACGGGCTCGTCACCCTGGAGCGATCGGCGAGTTGGAGGTTGACTCGCCCGCTGCGGGCTCTGCGGCGGCTGCTGCGCTGAGTTTGAGCGCATGCGCCTGCGCATTGTCAATAGCACGGACGACCGTGCCGCCGAGTTGCTATCGGCGGTTGCAGACGAGGCCGCGGCCGCTGGAGCGGACGTTGTTACCGACCCCTCGCCACCACCGGGCAGCGCCGAGGACGTCTGCCTCTTCGTGCCGCTTGCAGGCGCACCCGACCCAGCCAACTGCCCCGCGGCGCCGATGCGCTCTATCGCGCTTTGCACAGCCCATCCGGGTTCGCCCACTTTCGACATCTCGACCCAACTGGCCAGCCGTGCAGACCGCGCTTTCGATCTGACCACGGCGGGAACCCTGGAGCAGCGCCGGCGTGGCGTACGCGCCGAGCGCTTCCGCCTCGGCCTGGGCGAGCGCTGGCACATTCCCAAGGTCGAGGCGGCCGGCGAGCGACCGTGCGAGATTCTCTTTCTGGGGCCTCACAACTCACGGCGGGAGCGGATGCTCGCCGCAAACGCCTCCGCCCTGGCGGCCAGCCGGTCTGCCATTCATCTTGGATCCCCGAACTCGGAGTCCTCCGCGTTGCCCGCAGGCGCCGATCGGGCGATCCTCTTCACTCGTGCTTCGCTGGTGCTTGACGTTCACCCCTTCCGCCCGCACGGCATCGACTGGACGCTGGCCCTTCAGGCGATCGGAGCAGGGGCGCTGCCGGTCTTCGAACACGTGCTGGATCCCTACCCCCTTGTTCCCCGGCAGCACATGATGGTGGCCAACGGTGACCAACTTGCCACGGTTGCCCGCGGGCTGTTGGATGACCCGGAGCGACTGCGCGAGATGGCGGGAGACGCCCGCCGGCTCGCTTGCCAGCAGCTGCCGATGCGCCCGTCGGTGGAGCGTCTGCTGGCGATCGCCGAGTCCATCACCCATCGACCCCGATTGCGCCAGAGACGGGCGCGCAGCCGCAGCCGGAGCGACGCTACAGCTGTGACGAAGGAACCCGAGCAGCCGCCAGCTCTTGACGTCAGATCCCGCGCGCGAAAGCTCGCGGCTCTCGATGTCATTGCCAATCGCCGCCTCGCGAAGCAGCGTGAGCTCGAGGCGCAAGACGTCCCGCTCGCGGCGCGCCGCATCCATGAGACTCCGGCATGGGCCTCCGCGCGCCCGAGTGTCGCGATGTGCGTCCCCGTACATAATGACGGTGAGACCGCGGTGCTCGCACTCGAGAGCGCGACTGGATGTGACGGTGTAGAGATCGAGCTCCTGGTGTTCGATGACGGGTCTACGGATGATTCGCTCGACCGCGTGATTACTTGGATGGAACGGCGTCCGCACGTTGCCGGCAGCCTCACCTCCAGCCCCGTCAACCGCGGGCTGGGGGCGGCCCGCAACGTGATGCTCACAGACGCACGCGCCCCGTACGCCTTCATGCTCGACGCCGACAACCTTGTCTACCCGAGGGCCCTGGCGGCGCTTGTCGATGCGCTCGAGAAGGATCCTGATGCTGTGTTTGCCTACGGTCTGCTCGAGCGGCGGCGCGGCACGCGGTCGGTGGGGCTGCTCAGTGCGGGACCGTGGGAGCCGGCGCGACTGCGTTCCGGTAACTACATCGACGCCATGGCGCTCCTACGGCGCGAGGCAGTGCTGGAGATCGGTGGGTTCGGAGAGAGCCTGTCACTTTACGGGTGGGAGGACTTCGACCTTTGGTGCCGCGTGGCGGAGCACGACCTTCACGCACAACACGTGCCCACCTTCATAGGGAGGTACCATGAACGGCCCGAGTCGATGCTGTCAGTGGCCTCGATCGACGCCAGCGACGCCGTCCGGGAACTGCGTGGACGCTACCCGCGTCTCGCGCCGGACATTCCGCGACCTGAAGCACCGGCGTAACGCTTTTTCAGTGCCCGCAGCGGCGCGGTGACTCGCCAAGAAAGGGAGCTTTCGAGCGCCTCAAAATTGCGCTGCGCAGCATCGCACTGAGCCTCGGCCTGACGGAGCCTCTCGGGCACCGTCGACTCCTCCTGCGCGCGCATGAGTCTCACCGTCGCCTCGCGCTGAGCGCCTATCGCCATGTACATGTCAGCACGGCTCGCGGCCGCCTCCACCTCCGCCCGGACAGCGCGCTCCCGCCACGAACGCGCCAGCTCGCGCTCGTCGTACATGTCGGCGGTTCCGCCTAGTACCACCATGCAGGGC